>NZ_JBQSVP010000007.1:0-61662 GCF_052376345.1 Psychrobacter sp. AOP5-GZ1-6
AAATAAAATAAATACTTGGTAATAAGTTATATTTTTATCGATTTCTGTTTTGCCTTAACATAGCACAAGCATGTTATATTGTAATCTAAAATTATTATTTTAAATAAATAGCACTTCTAACGACAGAGTACCAATATGTCTTTTCCCCTCTTGCTCATTCTACTTAGCTTAATTGCGATCGTACCCATATTCTTTGTGATGAAGGAAAAATCTAAGCACACTCAAAATAACTCTATACAACGCCATCAAGAGTATTTAGCATCGGCGCATCATATCGCGGTTCAGTCTCAAGCAGAGTCAATTAAAGAGTCAGTAGGTAATGAACAAGATAGCACTCTTAGCGTAATTAATTTTTCAGCTCATCATCCATTTGTACAACTGCTATATAACGAGCAAGTGCCTAAGAATTTTCGAGTTACTATGGATGCTATTGGTCAGCAATACGAGTCCACGCATCACGATGAAATTACTGAATCACAGTTATTCACCTTCAATAAACTCATCGCTACCCGTGTGCCAGAATTGATTACTGACTATCTAAGCCTTGACCAAAGCTATGCAAAAACAGTCGTTATTGATACCGATCGACAAAATACCAGTTATGACATTGTATTAGAACAGTTGAACTCAATTTTAGATTTTTCGCAAAAGCTTAATACCCAAAGCCAAAGTGGTGTCGTTGACAAACTGCTTGCCAGTCGCCGATATTTGGACGATGTCTACAAAGAAAGCGGTATGGCAGCCGACAGTTTAAAGATAAAATAAATTGCTTTTGGCTCGTCATCAAACGCCTCTTACCTTACTCACTAAGATAGTGGACACTTATAACAGTCAATAATTAATACAAAAACTGACTCACATAATTTACTGTGCGTAAATAAAGCACGCTTATTGGATAAAGATCTACTCATGAATTATTTTAACTCACACTCGCCAACTGCCAAATTTTTCTATCGGATAGTACCTGTTGCTTTTTTTAGTGTCTTGCTACTGGCAGCTTGTCAAAAAGGCTCAGAACCTGAGTCAGATAATGACACACAGACCGAAACAGCCGTACAAACAACGCCCGTCACGACCAATATCAACGCCCCTGACACTGGTGCTGACGCTGATGCAAACTTAGACAACAATACCGACAATACGACAGCACAGCCAACAGATGCAAATAGTGATATTAGTTTAGAACAGTTAGAAGGTGACGTTGAGGCGAACAACTCAGCACCACCCACGACTGAGGTAAAACCTAACCCTGAGCAAGCGATCAAAGGGACACAAATCACCGATGTCCGTTATGAAAACGCAACAGGTGAAACGCTATCAGTGATATTCGAGACCTCAGCGGAAGGTACGCTAAATGCTATTGTCACAATGTCCAATAAACCAAAGATGACGCTAAGTGCACCAAAAGGCCAAGGTAATAACCCTACTTATCGCTCGAAGGATGGTAGCCTTGAGCTGGTCAGTCATGCTGGCGGTGGTACTATCGACCTTGTCCAAAATAACAAAGTCACTAGTTTTGATGCGGTCAGTGCAGAAGCAGAAGTCGTCACTGAGTAATGCCTAAGCCTTACTATTTATCAAAATCTGCTATAAAAAATTGCCATAAAAAAAGCGGCACACGTTAAATAATAGCGTGTACCGCTTCTGCTGCTGATTGTTTTGTTTTAGCCAAACCCAGTAGCTTTCCCAAATAGACTGACCAACCAGCTCATCATTACCCATAATCCCCAGCCAACCACCACAATGACAATCAATCCTAAAATATCAGGAATATGCAAATACAGCCAAGCAATAATAGGGATTCGCCAAAAGCGGCTGTGCTGCTGCTTGTCTTCTAATGACTGATGTAAGAATGGTCGATCCATGTGCATGGTTTCAGTGATGCCATACTCATCATGCAGATGCCCGTGCACGATACCCAAGGTTTTACGGCTCGGACGAATAAATATGTCAAACAATGTGCCAATACCAGGCACGATACCCACCACCATATCGATAAGCGCCAGTCTGACAGCAGGCGTCATCTTATGTGCAGGCACACCCAATTGACGACCCAACACAAATGCATAACTGGTCAAAGCCAGTCCCGCCAAATCACCTGCCAGCGGAATAGTCGATAGCGCAGCGTCCGCACCCATGCCTTGTTTGGTAAACGGTATCCGTACTAACGAATCCATGGTATTGGCAAATTTTGCCAGTTTACGCTCCGTTGCGATGACTTGCTCGCGTGTGAGGCCCTGCTCAGCCAATCGTGCCTGATAATCGATAGCAGACGTATTGGTATCAAAGATTTTTTTCGCTTTTAACCTTGATACCTTATTTAACTCATCCATTAACCGTTGTCCATATACAAGCGATGGCAATGAGCGCAAAGATGTAACGTCCCACCCAAATATTGGCCAAAAATGCCTGAAAGCAAGCGCGCGCGTTGTAACTAGCACAAGCACTGTTTTGCTTGGTAAACATCATGGCTACTAATGCCAAACCAAATACTGGCGTAATGCCTAAAGTGGTCGGTGAAAAATAATGCCATATGACCACGCCCATAATTAGCAAAAATAACGTCTGTAGTAGCGAGATGATAATCACATCATAGCGACCAAATAATATCGCCGTTGATTTTACACCAATTTTTAAATCGTCCTCGCGGTCAGCCATGGCATACTGTGTGTCATAAGCTACCGTCCAGCACATATAGGCGATAAACAACAACCAACACCAAATGTCAGGCGTGCCTTGTATCGCCACATAGGCCATCGGTATCGCCCAACCAAAAGCCGCTGCTAAAAACACTTGTGGCAAATGGGTGTAGCGTTTCATAAATGGATAAATAAACGCCAATACAACCGCACCAAGCGACCAATAAAACACAGCAATGGGTAGGAAGAATAGTAAACTGGCACTTAATAACACCAACACCAAAAATGCAGCAACGGCTTCCTTACCTGATAGGCGTCCATCCGCTAATGGTCGTCCCTTAGTACGAGTCACATGACCATCGACTTTTCGATCAGCGAAGTCATTAATGGCGCAACCAGCTGCCCGCATAAAAACCGCACCAAGCGCAAAGATTATAAATATCTTAAAACTCGGCAGTGCTGCTGGCGCGCCTTGTTGCTGAGCCTGACCCATCTCAGCCAGTAGCACACCCCATAATGTTGGCCATAACAATAGCTCAATGCCCACAGGTTTATCAAAGCGGGTCAATTGAATATAAGCTTGTAGTTTATCTTTAAATGTCATGGTTATTTATTATCATCAATAGAATATGTTATATACGCGCTCATAGTCTTTGCGAAAAGCGACTAAAATGACTGTTAAGTGATTTGGCTAGTTACTGAATTGTCTGGTTAATGAATTAGCTAGTTAATGAATTAGCTAGTTAATGAATTAGCTAGTTACTGAATTTGTTTCCACAATTGGTTGGCTTCTACTAGTGACATCTCAGGATACTGTTTGCGCAAAGCTTTCAGTGCAGGGACTTTATCTTTCTGTGATGCTTGCTGACGCAAAAAATCCAGCTGCTCTTGTGGATTGCTTAGCTCTTTTAGACGTGCTTCGAGCCGCAGGATTCGAGTACGCAAAATGATATTAATCAATAATAGCGCCGCACCCATCGCCCAAATAATTAGCGTTGACATTCCTTGCTCCTAAATCCATTTTTCTTGTAAACAATCACTATCAAACAGTCACTAGTAAACAGTTACTATCCAACAATCTCTAGTAAACAGTCACTATCAAGCAAAATAACCGTCAAAGCGCACTGCCTCATTATGCCAGCTTTCACTAGGTTGTTGGCTTGCTAAAAATGGGGCCTGCTGAGGACGTTTTACGACCACACGACCAGAGTGCTGTGTAGATTGACTAACGATAGATTGTGCTGACTTGAGCAGCTGACACTCTTCTTCTACTGTTGGCGGGCTTGCTAGTTGATGTAATGCTTGCATGTGCTTGCCCACTTTAGCACCTTTTCCTGTCTTGCTGTCTTGATAGCTGTCCTCTGGAAACATAGGATCCAGATATACGACATCAATAACCTTACTATCACTGGTCATTGGTTCCGCTTTGAGCATTTCAAAATAACTCAGCGCATCAATATTTACAATTTGTAGACGTGACATTAGCTTTTGCCAGTTCGGCAACGCACTCATACGCTGCTGCTCTACCAATAATAGCAATGCCATTAATGGTTGCTGCTCTAGCATGGTGACCTGTGCGCCAGTACTACCCAATATTAGGCTATCATGACCGAAACCAGCCGTCGCATCAATAACATTACTATCCGATGTGATCTTAGCAGCCTGCAATAGCAACTCGGACTTTCGTCCTGCACTCACCACACGGCGTTGTAGTTTGTCCCACTCTGGCGTCACACTCAGACCATCACTGAGCCATGATAGCTTATCTTTATTATCCAATAATAAGATAGGTTGAGTGGCGCTATGACTTAATTGCTGGCGACGTTTTTGTGTTAATTTATCGACAGACAACTCAGCGTTTAATATGATTGGTAATCGGTGCTGTTCTATCAATGCTTGCAACATATCCACTTGACTGTGCTGCGACTCGCTCACGTAGAGTAGCTGGCACTGCATAAAGGCGATAGCCTTATTAGAAACTGTATCCAACCTACTCATGACTACCCTCTTTACGACTGCTAATAACGCTATAAGTCATAGCAACAGCTAACCTGCCATTTGATAACCAAAGCCCCAAGCAGCGATCAAAACAAGCACACCTGTGATAATACGTAACCAAGCAAAGATGGTAAAATCACGACGGCTCACCCATGCCACAAGCAAACGAATACAAAGTAAAGCGACGATAAATGACACCACCGTGCCAACGCCCAGCACTAGCCAATCGTCACTATTGGTCAGTACGTCGCCATGTTTGATTAAATCTAATAGTGCCGCACCTACAATAACAGGAATACCTAAAAAGAATGAAAACTCTGCTGACGCTTTGCGCGAGACACCAAGCCACAGGGCACCAATGATAGTAGCACCTGAGCGTGATGTTCCTGGTATTAGTGCCAAGCATTGAAATAACCCAATCATCAACGCTGTTTTTAGGCTGACATCTTCAGCTTCATTTGCAATGACCGCTTTAGGACGACTCTCAACATAGAATATCAACAAACCACCAATGATGAGCATAATTGCGACAGTAATCGGATTAAATAAATAGGCTTTAATCTCATCAGCGAAGGTAAAACCAACGATCATTACAGGAATAGTAGATACAATCAAACTCAGTCCAAGTTGCCTTGGGTTATTCATGCCTTCTGCTTTACCCGTTAGCAAGCCCATGAGCGCTTGCCACAGTCTACCCCAATAGTCATAAATAACGGCCAAGATAGCACCCAATTGCACGACAACGACGAACAAATCGACTTTTTCTTTGGTCCAAAAACCCATCACATCTGCTGATAAAATTAGGTAGCCCGTACTAGAAATGGGTAAAAACTCAGTGATACCTTCAACGATACCCATGATGACAGCTTGAATTAATAAAATAATATCCACGGTGGCTTTCCTAGATACAAACCTATTGGTTAATACAGTTTTTAGTGTGTTGTTATATTTTGCATAGTACGACAAATGACTGAAAACAACTATGCTTTGCCTTGCTCTTTCAGCGTTTTCCAAGCTTGGTTACGTAAGTACTTTGGTAAAGCTTGTGACGCCTCTACTCCACCTATCGCCATAAATTGCGCGATACCGAGCTGACCGATGACCACCGCATCCGGTGACACGTATTCATGCCATGCTTGTGTATCATGCAAAGTCAATAAACCTGCGCCATTACCGACTACTGGGATATCAAGGTCAGTTTGGCTGTCATAATCCAGCAGCTGCTCGGTGCTATCATTATCAGCAATCAGTACTGGCTGCATAATGCCGGCTTCACTATCGATTACTGCGTACTGCCCAAAATACACTTGCTGCATACGAGCATCCAGCGCACTATAGACTTGTGTCAGACCATATTGGTTATACGCACGCTGCGCAATCGCCTGTAAGCTTGAAACGCCCACACAAGGAGTGTCATGTGCGACAGATAGCGCTTGTACTACCGCTGTATTGATTCTGATACCGCTAAAAGCGCCAGGACCACGGTTAAAGATCAAGGCCTGTATATCAGCCAGCTTTAACTGCGCTTCAGATAAGGCCGCATCGATCATGGGTAGAATCTGCTGAGTCTGCTGACGCTTACCAGTTTCGGTATGACTCGATAGTACCTGACCATCTACATCCAAAATTGCGATCGAGCACTGATCAAACACAGTATCCATTGCTAAAAACATCATCACCTCGGCTTGTACGCTTGGCATCATAAAATAGTGCCTATCATAGCATTTAGGACAAACAAATAAAATAGTGCCTATCATAGCATTTAGGACAAACAAATTTTATGACTTTCTACGTTTTTCATACTTTATCCATGCGTACTGAGTCAGAGTAGAGAAAAAGAAAAAGCCTCAAAACCATATCAGTTTTGAGGCTCCATCAAAAATTATAAGCAGTACAATCAGCTATGGTTTAAAAGCGGGTTTTAAACTTCTTTGGCGCTTGATTTTGCATTTCTTGCATTTGCTTTTGCATCTCTTCAGTGCTTGGCATGTTGTTTGGATCAAGACCCATCTGTTTTGCCATTTGCTCTGGGTTCACATCTTTTGCGCCACCTTGCTGACCACCACCGCCGAATAACGGACCAGCACCACCTGCTCCGCCGCCGCCCATCAAACCTTTCATAGACTTCATCATTTTACTGATGCCTTCCGGCTTAGAGATCATTTTCATCATTTTGGCCATCTGCTTATGCTGCTTTAGCAAACGATTCACGTCTTGAATCTCGCGACCAGAACCTGCAGCGATACGACGCTTACGGCTTGGATTAATCTTATCAGGGTTTTTACGCTCAAACGGTGTCATAGAATTAATCAAGGCTTCCATTTCACGCACTTTTTCTTCTGGCTTGGCATCTTCAACGGCTTTTTGCATATCAGAGCCACCCATACCTGGCATTTTATCTAAAAATCCTGCCATGCCGCCCATATTTTTCATTTGCTGAAACTGCGTTAACAGATCCTCAAGGTCGAATTCACCGCCCTTTTGCATCTTTTTCGCCATTTTTTCGGCTTTATCGCGGTCGATTTTTTGCTCGACTTCTTCAACCAAGCTCAGTACATCACCCATACCTAAGATACGCTGAGCAATACGCTCAGGATGGAACAGCTCTAGCTCGTCTAGTTTCTCACCGCGACCTAAAAACTTGATTGGCTTACCTGTGATGGCACGCACAGAAAGTGCAGCACCACCGCGAGCATCACCATCTGTCTTGGTCAGAATAACACCTGTTAATGGCAATGCATCATTAAAAGCTTTTGCGGTATTGGCCGCATCTTGACCGGTCATCGCATCGACGACAAATAGTGTTTCAGATGGACTGACGGCAGCCGTTAACGCCTTAATCTCATCCATCATCGTGTCATCAATATGTAGACGACCAGCGGTATCAATGATTAAAATATCTTGATACTGGATTTTTGCTTCTTCGATCGCACGTTGCGCGATATCGATTGGGTTTTCGTCAGTGCTTGAGTTCACAAACTTAGCATTTACCTGACCTGCTACTTGCTCAAGCTGCTTGATGGCGGCTGGACGATAAACATCCGCCGAAACCAACATGACTTTTTTCTTATGACGCTCTTGTAAGAACTTGGCCAACTTACCCGCGGTAGTCGTTTTACCTGCACCTTGCAAACCTGCCAGTAAATAGACAACTGGTGGCTTACCTGTCATTTCTAACTGTTGATTGGCACTGCCCATCATTTCCGTCAGCTCGTCATGGACGATTTTGACAAAGGCCTGTCCTGGAGCCAGCTCTTTTAGAACTTCTGCACCCAGCGCTTGCTCTTTAACACGTTTAACAAAGTCACGAGTGACAGGTAGCGCCACATCGGCTTCGAGCAAGGCCATGCGCACTTCGCGCAAGGTATCTTTGATGTTATCTTCGGTTAGCTGTCCACTACCCACGATATTTCGCAGGCTTGAGGATAGTCGTTCTGTTAAAGTATCAAACATAAATAACTCTCAGTTAAAAATAATTCTTAGTAAAACCTTTTGAAGGGTTTATAAACAATATTCGGGCATAGCATGAAATATTAGATCAGCATTTATAAAATAATGATAAAAACAGCATATTATCAACACTATAGCATCAAGTAGACTCAAAAATTGATAAGCTTTTTATAAAATTATTGATTCGCAAATATATTTTTAAGCCAGGGCATTGTGTTTGGTATACCCTAAGTCTTTATAAGTAATACGCAATATGGTACTCAATTGGCTGTCATTTTATGATAAATTAAACAATTATTCTAATCATTCCGATAATACCATTTTAGCATCAATCTGAGTGGCCGTTTTACACTCAGTATGAGACGAGGCTTTATGTCTGTGAACCTTGCATTCTTACTTGCTAGCCTAGCTTATCTCTTAGTCAGCGTTTACATTGGTTGGGCGTTAACTCGAGGTAAATCCATTCATAAAGGCATCAGTCTGGGATTATTAACAATCGGTATGATGGCACATGCAGTGCTACTTTATCCTTATGTCGTAACCCTTTACGGTCTGAATTTTAATCTATTTAATATCATTAGCCTGATCAGTTTGTTTTTCTTATTTTTCTATGTTCTGTTTTGTCTCTATCGCCCTATCATTAGCCTTGCTATTTTAGCAGCACCTACGGCATTAATAGGTATGACTGTTGGCTATATCGGTCGCGCCCCTTATCAACCTATTACCAATATCAGTGTTGGGCTTGAGGCGCATATACTACTATCTTTGGCGGCCTATTGTGTGCTGCTGATGGCCGCGGTGCAAGCGCTATTTTTACGCTTACAAATTCGTGAGCTAAAACATCACACGATCCATCGCTTTTGGGTCAATAAGCTACCCTCATTACAAAGCATGGAAAGCTTATTATTCGACATGCTATTGGTTGGCTTTGTCTTACTCAGTATTGCGCTAGGTATTGGCTTTATCTATGTACACGACTTGATGTCTCAACATATTGTTCATAAAACCGCGTTTAGTCTACTCTCATGGTTATTGTTTGGCACGTTATTAGTAGGTAGTTGGCGTGCAGGCTGGCGTGGTAAAAGGGCTGCCAATATCACTATTTATGCCTTTATTCTACTGGCTATTGGTTTTATCGGTAGCAAATTCGTTTTAGAAATGCTGTTATAAAACAATAAAAAGCATAGCGTTCAGCAGTTATAACCACTGACGGCTATGTTTTTATAAAAACTAACTGTCGAATGTTTTAATTAAAAACCACCGTCTTATTACCCGCTACAATCACACGATTTTGCACATGCCAATTGACCGCACGCGCCAATACATTACGCTCAATATCACGCCCTATAGCACGCAACTCAGTCACACCTTGACGATGCGTCACGCGATGCACATCTTGCTCAATAATAGGCCCTTGATCCAATTCAGCAGTAACATAATGCGCCGTTGCACCAATCAGTTTCACGCCTTTATCATAGGCCTGACGATAAGGGTCCGCTCCCACAAAGGCTGGCAAGAATGAGTGATGGATATTGATGACTTTCATCGGCCAACGCTTCACAAAATCAGATGATAATATCTGCATATAACGCGCTAATACGAGCAAGTCATTGCCCGCCATCAGCTCATGAATTTGCTCTTCTGCCTCTGCTTTATTGGCTTTGCTAACAGGCACATGATGAAAAGTGATACCGAAGTTTTCTACCGCTTGACGCAAATCAGGGTGATTACTAACCACACAAGTAATATCACAATCAAGCAGACCACGCTGATGCCGCCATAACAAATCTAACAACGCATGATCAAATTTCGATACCAAAATACCAACCTTGGTTTTGATCGCATTGTTATGTAACCGCCATTCCATATTATAACGTCTAGCCACCGTATGATTGAAGCTGGCTTTAAAATTATCAATGATATCGCTCAATCCTGCCAAGGCAAACTCTAAACGCATAAAATACTGACCGCCTTCATGAGCAGTGGAATATTGATCAAGCGTAATAATATTAGCACCATAACGATGAATAAACTCAGATACCGCTTGCACGATACCCGCCTGATCTTTGCACTTAATCAGTAATGTCGCGGTATCGATAGCAGCCGTTGTTGGCGTATTAGGAGAAGTACTACTAGGCTGCGTGTTCGATGGCGAAACAATATTTGTATTATCTGACATAGTAAACCCAATTAAAAAAATGAAACCTGCTACTAAAGCCAAATGCTAGAGCATAGTAAACTGGTTATTTTAGTCTTTTTTTTGAATCTTTGCTGAATGAGTTGGTTGTTTTTTATAACAATTGCATAAATAACAGGTTAACTGAAAAATAATCTTTACTATTAGATAATCAACAACATAGCCGCTGCATTTCGAGGTATAATAACCACCCTTAAAACCACAATAATCATAAAAATATTTGAGTATTCATCTCTTTTATGGTATAAATGTCGGCTTTAAAATTTTCTGAATTGGTACGCCTGTTATTTGCCTTTAGATAACAACAATGCCAACTCAACATTCATATAGTTTTGTTTGGTGCAAAGCTGCCGCTTGCTGTGTCCATGCCGCAAAAACGTGCAACTTGCCCAGACTGGTATGAGAAAAACTCATACCTCATAGATTAGGAGTTCGCCATGTCTCGAGTTTGCCAAGTGACTGGAAAGCGCCCTATGGTGGGTAATAATGTTTCGCACGCAAACAACAAAACCCGTCGTCGCTTTCTACCAAACCTTCACAACCATCGTTTTTGGGTAGAGTCTGAAAATCGTTTTGTACGTCTACGTGTGTCTACCAAAGGTATGCGCATCATTGACAAACTTGGTATCGATAAAGTGCTAGCAGATATGCGCGCACAAGGTCAAAAGATTTAAGTTGAGACTTGCAGCTTAGTGTATTGATAATTTTCAACCGTTAAGCTGCCATTCTGCTACCTTTTATATAGTTATTTTATATAATCACCTTGTGTAGCCACTTAACCTTTTAGATCCGTACCTATCGTTTGAAGACCCCTCATTTACAGGAAAGCTATCATGAGAGATAAAATTAAGTTAGTATCAACTGCTGGTACTGGGTATTACTATACCACTACCAAAAACAAGCGCACTATGCCTGGCAAAATGGAAATTAAGAAATACGATCCAAAAGTACGCCAGCACGTTGTTTTTAAAGAAGCTAAAATCAAATAATTTATTGTTTAAATAAATTATTTGTATAAAAAAGGGTTTATCAATTGATAAACCCTTTTTTTATTGCTCATTGATTTTAATTGAGGTATCCATTGTCACATCAGAATTTGTCACACCAAAATTGTGATTATCAAAATCACTTCTCTGTAATATCAATCAACTGTAATGCGCTGGCTCTTTGTCATAAACATGTGCATGCCACTGACTCATCTGCTTTTGCATAATGACTTGAATCGCCGCATGAATCATATGCTGACCAATCGCTTGCGTATCAGTACCCAGTATTTCTTTCAGTTTTTCAGAAAAATCTATCGTCATCAGTGGCGCTTCATCTTGTTCCGCATCACGCAATAACAACCTACCGTCTTCGGCTTCTACCAGCTCCAGTGTGGTTTCTTTCGCAAATCCTGCAAATTGGTCAGTACTCTCATTATCTACTTCTATATCATTATCGATATCATATGGCATTAATTTTTTCCTTATTATCCCGTCTAATTATGTATAAAGACAATTGCGTGTAAAAACTTAACCTCTTACAGCAATACGGGGAGATCATCGTCCTTATACAATGGACGCTTTGGCCATCAAATTCAAGTGCTGTCACATAAGTCTTCTCTATAGGTAACCACTTAAGCATAAAACTTATGAAAAAATCAGCGCCAGTAACGCAGTTTTCCTAAAGTAAATAAGAAAGCGACGAACATCCCCAAATAATAAACCAGTTTTAGCTCAAGAGTTGGATCGCGATATTTAAAAGGCAGTGCCACCGTGGCGGTAGCAGTAGGCAGTATCAACAGCATAATCAGCCAATTTTCCATGACATTGAGCCAACCTTGAAAGTCCGTACCATGACGCAACGAGGATAACCCTAGTAGCAAACATGCTATGATCAAACTAGTAAACAAACCATTTGGTAAGTCTTTTGGGTAGATAATATTGGCAATATTAGTAGGCATGATTCGCATGTGAAATTCCAGTCATGCTTATAGAGCATGACTTAGTGGTTAAAAAGTGTGTAAAAAACTTATAAAAACATCATATTAATTATGCAGCAGTATCAGTGATAGCATCATAAATAATCTGTATAGTTGGCAGCATGTCTAATTTATAAAGTACTGACTATAAAATCATTCAACTATAAGTGCCCATCAACCATAGCATCGAGATACAAGACGTTAAATAACCCAAACTAATCGCATTCCATCCCTCTATATGCATGCCTTTAATCTTGTTAACTATACGTGAGCCTACCCAAAAAAACAGGGGAATACCAATCATAAACGAGGGTACTATCACGGCTGCATGACGTACTACCTCTCCTACATCATCGCCTACCATCAAGCGAAAACCATACCCTGCTAGACTAAGCACAAGTGCAAACATTGCTAAGCCAATGGTAATACCTCTCGGTACCAAACTGCGTTGTATTGGCTGTTCCTGACGTTGCTGTGCTGAGCTTGTCTCTGATTCAGACGGCGTTGACAAGTCGGTTGAATTGTTTGTATTCATACTTCACCTTTGTGTAACTCGCTATCATATATCATTGTGAATCGTACTTCATAATGAACCATACTACGTCATTAATCGTGGGGCGTATTTGATGGCCATATATAAGCATATTTTTTGAGTGAGTTTTTGATGCGTCCATAAATCAGGTCAAAAAACATGCTATGTCATTTGGCTATAACTACTGACTACAATTACTTACCGTTAGCCAGTGCCAGCTCTGCGCGCATCTCATCAATAGCATTTTTATAGTCTTCTTGATTAAATATCGCAGAACCTGCAACAAACATATCAGCACCTGCTTCTGCAATCGCACGAATATTATTGGCTTTGATACCACCATCCACTTCTAGTCTAATATCACGACCGCTTGTAATAATACGCTGGCGAACTTGGCGAACCTTCTCTAAGGTACCTTCAATAAATGATTGGCCACCATAACCAGGGTTGACGCTCATTAGTAAGATTTGATCCACTTTATCCATGACATAATCTAAATAATGCAGCGGAGTCGCTGGGTTCAATACCAAACCACACTCTGCACCACCATCTTTAATCAATTGTAACGAACGATCAATGTGTCCACTCGCTTCTGGGTGAAAAGTGATAACGCTCGCACCCGCTTCTAGAAATTGCTCAATCATGCTATCAACTGGTGATACCATAAGGTGTACATCAATGGGAGCATCAATACCATAATCTCGCAATGCCTGACAAATCATACTACCAAATGTTAAGTTGGGTACATAATGATTGTCCATCACATCAAAATGAATTACATCGGCACCTGACTCTAATACCTTTTCAACATCTTCTCCTAAACGTGCAAAATCAGCTGAAAGTATGGATGGGGCTATTAGATATGGCTTAGAAGGGCTAATCATAGTAGAACTACCTAATTTATATGTAAATAAAGTACTGATAGAATAAAAGTTAGATGCTGGCTTATACACTATTATAAGCCTTTCATGCATCGATATTGAATAAAAAAACTATCGCGGCTTATACTGAGTTTTACAGTAAGCACGACCCACGCCAAAATCACGTTTCGCTTGATGTTTGGTCGCACGGCTGCTGACTCTCTGACGCCACAAGCGAAAAGATGATGGCTTTAGCGTTTGACGCATGAGCTTAATGACACCAGCTTCATTGAGACCGTAGCTATACTCTATTGCCCCAAATGGTGTTCTGTCTTCCCATGCCATCTCTATCACTCGTGAGTGTTGCGACTCATCAAGCACCTGCTCACCCTCGCTGTTGACGTTTTTTGCAATAAACGCTTCTGACTGGACTTGAGATATTTGGTCGTTATTTTCATGACTGGTCTGCTGCTTGTTCTTTAACGCTGCATCCATATCTGCTTGCATAGTCGCCAGCGCTGACTTCGCAGCGCTAGCGTCTGATTGCTGATCGCACACAGAACGCGTACTAGCATTAAATGCCGTTGAGTCTTGATAACTTGCCATAAATTTACCTTTTAAATACTCGGTTCTAGTTCTGACAGCATAGCGAAAATAGCTCGATATCAGTGCCTAGCTAAGTTGCGCCATGCGCCAATGATGTTCGATATGATCATCAATGATGCTCTGAATAAAGTAATAACTATGATCGTGACCCGCTTGATAGCGTAGGGTTAAAGGCTGTTTTACTTTTTCACAAGCTTGCTGCAATTTAGCAGTTTGTAGTTGACCTTCTGCTAAAAAATTGTCATCAGCACCTTGATCGACCAAAATACTCGAATACTGCTGACCAACTTCTTCAATCACTTTTGAGGCATCTGATTGTAACCATAGTGATTTATCATCACCAAAATATTCTGTATAGGCAGCCTCTCCCCACGCTGACTCACTGGCTGCACATACTGGCGATAATGCTGAGACACTGACAAATTTTCCTGGAAACTTAAAGCCTAATAACAATGCGCCATGACCACCCATAGAGTGCCCTGTGATACCAATACTTTGAATCGGGAACTCTGAACGTAGCAAATCATGTAGCTCATCGACGATGTAACTTTGCATATTAAAATGCTCTGCCCAAGGTGCTTGCGTGGCATCAACATAGTAACTAGCGCCTTGCCCAACAAAATAACGCTCATCGTTGGCCACATCATTGCCTTCACTACTGCGAGGAGAGGTGTCAGGTGCGATAAATATCATGCCAAGATCACTACATTTTTGTTGAAAATGTGCTTTGTGCGTAACATTGTCAGCATTACAAGTGAGGCCTGATAAATACAAAACTGCTGGGCAAAGACGGCCAGCAAGTGCTTCATCCGGTAGATAAACACTAAACGTCATTGGCGTTTTAGTCGTTGCCGATTGATGGCTATAATAATGTTGCTCTCCATCAAAACAGCGATTCACACTTTGTTGAGTGAGTTGTGAATTGGCAGACAAACTGTGATTGTAAGAATGATTCATGAGTAACGCTCCTTTTATCTAAAGAAAAACACATGATGACTTATAAAAGCTTCTATCAAAAAGCCTCTATAATGTCATCCCTTATAAATGAATAGCAGATACTTATTCCGTGGTTATGACTGTCGCCACCATTGGCGGACTCACCTCATTATTATCCCCGATAGGAATAACAGTCGTATTGGAGTCCTCAGTGATGCTAGCAACTGATGGTCGTGCTTTATCAAATAGTACTCGTTCAAACGCAGGTAAAGCCGTTTCCATAAGACTACCAATAAACATCTGCGGGTCTGACGATTCAAAACCCATCAAACTCTCTTTTTCACTGACACGTAGACGAGCATCTTTAAAGGCAGACTCAAAGCTGGTGTTGTCTCGCATGCTTTCAGCGAAAAACGCTTGACCAAAATAGGTCATCTCTGCGGTATTGGTACAGCCAAATGAAGCTTTTTCAGTAGCTGATGCTGTAATCACTACCGTGGTCGGAGATGCCAACTCATCGATGAATGATCCTGAATAACAAGCAGAGACCACAATCACCCGCCAACGAATGCCTGAATCATCTAAAGCAGCACGTAACCAGGCTGCATCTAAGTTTTCCATTGCTAATGGTGGATTGGCGAGTTGTATGATGTTCTCATTGCCATGTGAGGATAGTGTGAGGAATAATACATCTTCGTCAGCATTCATCTGCTGACCGATTCTTTTTAAACCGCGTAAAATACTAGTTTTGGTAGCGATTGGCTCATCTAGCCAGCTATAAGTATTATTGATTAATGATAGAGAATGGCCACTAGTACCAAAGCGTACATCAAATAACTCACGTACTTTATTAATTTCAGAACGGAAGACATTTTGATCCGAGAACCCTGCAACACCCATAAAGTACCAGTCGGTTTTTCCCAAGATACTTGGATCAATACTATTTAAAGCTTGTTGCAATAGACGTGGCTGCTCATATAATGCAGCTTCTTCTAAAACTGGCTCTATAGGAATCTGCTTAAATATGGGTTGGTCAGTAACATTACGCTGCCAAATTGTCAAAAGTGCAACAGCACCTACCAATACAATCACTCGCTCCCACCAAGGCAGCCGGAAACGATGGAAAAAAATCCATAGTAATGCCAATGTCTGCCATAAAAACAGCACTAAAAATAAAATGGGTAAAAATGAATAGCTCCAATCAGGCAGCCAACCATAACTACTCAAGTATTGTACTAAGCTTTGTAATAACGCTGACAATGTATCAGCGACCAACCATAACACCACTGGTACAAATACCAGTGCTTGATTGCCTGCACGTCGTGCCAAGATAATGCCACCCAACAGGATAATCATTGGCCAAATCAAATAGCTAACCAGCCCCTGCTCATTAAAGACACTACTATTTTCCGCAGCCAACCACGAAAACAGCACATTGCTACCAAGTGCTGATAGTGCAAACACAGCAAACTGCATAAAAGTCGGTTTGACCCAAGAAAACGCACGGGTTGACCCTACCAACATCCACAAAGTGGCAATAATATTGGCAGCGAAGTTGAGCGAAAAGCGCTGAAGCGATACAGTTTTTAACGACGCAAGTGACAAAGACTTAAACCTCTAGCCAGCCGAGAAAAATAAAGTGAGCCAATGATAAGTGTTTTACTATTTGTATCATCTGATATCGTTTATTGACTTTTCAACGAGTCAGATGGACAGCAAGTTTATATTTGATTCACTATGAAATGATTATAAGAGGTGAAAAGCAAAAACTGAAAACTAGGACTAACAGTCTAGCTTGCTAATCTATCTTAATTGTAACGGATTGTTAGTCTAGAGGATAAGACTGATTTGTAAAATTACTCATATGCAAATTAAAAATAAAAAAGAGGTCTTGCAAGCAAGACCTCTTTGTTGATGAAATAATAACCATTATTTCATCAATAGCTCATTAACACGTTTTAGATAAGCCGCTGGATCATCTAGTTGACCACCATCTGCTAATAATGCTTGATCAAAAATCACTTGAGCCAAGTCATCAAATTGCTCGCTACTTTCAAGTTTTCTGATTAATGGGTGCTCAGGGTTTACTTCGAGCGTTGGCTTGCTCTCCGGTACATCTTGTCCCATCTGTTTCAGCATTTGGATCATCTGTGGTGATAGCTCACCCTCACCCACAACCAAACAAGCTGGGCTATCAACCAAACGAGTGGATACTTTTACATCTTTAGCTCGTTCGCCTAGAGCAGATTTTAGCTTATCAACCACCGGCTTTAAGCTTTCTTCTGCTTTTTCAGCCTCTGCTTTTTCAGCTTCATCTTGCAAATCACCTAAATCCACTGCACCTTTGGCGATGTTTTGTAGCGGTGTTTCATCAAATGAGGTCAAGAAATTCATTGCCCATTCATCAACACGACTGGTCATCAAGATAACTTCGATGCCTTTCTTTTTGAACAACTCTAACTGAGGGCTGTTCTTTGCCGCTGCCAAATTATCAGCTGTTAGATAATAGATGGCTTTTTGGCCTTCTTTCATGCGACCTTTGTAGTCTTCAAAGCTAGTTTCAACTTTGTCACTTGTACTCGTCGCATAACGAAGCAACTTGGCAATACGTTCTTGATTGCCCATGTCTTCGCCTAAACCTTCTTTGATGACATCACCAAACTCAGCATAGAACTGAGCAAACTTCTCTTGCTTATCGCTGTCTTCGCTATTGGCCAAACTTGCCAATGTCGTCAGAATACGACGAGCGTTACCATCACGAATAGATTTTACATCACGTGACTCTTGTAGTAGCTCACGGCTAACGTTCAATGGTAAGTCGGCTGAGTCGATAACACCTTTGACGAAGCGTAGGTACATCGGCAGGAGCTGCTCGGCTTCATCCATAATAAAGACACGCTTAACATACAATTTCAGACCATGTTGCTGTTCGCGAGTATACAAATCCGCTGGTGCTTTTTTGGGGATATATAACAATTGAGTGTACTGAACACGACCTTCAACACGGTTGTGCGTCCAAGTAAGCGGTGCATCCATGTCATACGAGATGTTTTTATAAAAATCAACATACTCATCATCTTCAATCTCAGATGCTGAACGTGTCCATAATGCACTGGCTTTGTTGATGGTTTCCCATTCATCAGTCAATACCATCTCGCCACTAGCCGGCGTGTCATCGTTCTCATCTTCTTTTACGTCTTCTTGCCAGATTTCTTTACGCATTTGAATCGGTAAGCTGATGTGATCTGAGTATTTATTGACTAAACGCTTAATTTTACCACGATCTAAGTAGCTGTCTTCACCTTCAGAGTACTCTTCTTTGAGATGCAAAGTGATGGCAGTGCCGCGAGCGACCTTTGTGATAGGTTCTACTGTAAAGCTACCTGTACCGTCTGATACCCAGCGTACACCCTTGTCAGCAGGCTCTCCAGCTTTGCGTGATTCAACGCTAATCGTATCCGCTACGATAAATCCTGAGTAGAAACCCACACCGAACTGTCCAATTAACTGACCATCTTGCTTTTGTGATTCAGATAATTTATCCAAAAATGCTTTGGTACCTGACTTAGCAATTGTCCCTAAATTTTCAATAGCATCTGTTTCATTCATACCAATACCATTATCGGTAAAGGTAATGGTTTTCGCCTCTTCATCAAGATCGATACGAATTTTTAGCTCGCCATCATCTTCATAAAGGCTATCGTCATTATTTGCTTCAAAACGCAATTTATCGCAAGCATCCGAGGCGTTTGAGACCAACTCACGCACAAATATATCCGCATTAGAATATAGCGAATGCGTCACTAAGTGTAGCAACTGCGCTACTTCTGCTTCAAATGTATGTTTTTTTAATTCAGGGTTTAGGCCATCGGCTTGAGTTGCTTCACTCATAAAACACTCCTTTAAATTCCATTAAAAACTTATTATAAGTAACAGTAAAACACATCAAAAAGGCTCTAATAATATCAAAACCGCTCTAGCGTTAAATACTATTAAGCTGTTTATACTAATAGGGGCATAGGTGAAAATTTCAAGCTAAAAACATTTATTCAATAAAAAACACCACCCTAGTTCCCTAAGGTGGTGTCATTATATTGAAAATCAAAAGCTTAATGGCTTTCGTACCATGTCTACGTATGGTACCTATTAATTATAAACAGCTAGCAAGGTGACGCGCTGGATCTGAGTCACGAGCTGCCATTGCATCTTCAACGCTTAAACCTAATGCGTTAGCCACACCTTCACCATAAGCAGGGTCACACCAATTACAATTACGAATGTGACGATACTGAATAAAGTCAGGTACGCCAGCCATATTTCTTGCGGTATTTTCAAATAATACTTGCTGCTGCTCAGCACTCATTAAATTGAATAACGCACGGGGTTGGCTAAAGTAGTCGCTATCATCTTCACGAAAATCATAGTGTGCTGCATCACCATCAATTTTCAATGGTGGCTCAGCATAATCCGGCTGCTCCTGCCATTGGCTAAAACTATTTGGCTCATAGTGTGGACGACTACCATAATTATTATCGACACGTCCTTGACCATCACGGTGATTGCTCATCACTGGGCAGCGTGGTTTATTGACAGGAATCTGCTGATGATTAACACCAACACGATAACGCTGGGCATCGGCATAGTTAATCAAACGATTTTGTAGCATCTTATCTGGTGAGACACTGATACCCGGCACCAAATTACTTGGTGCGAATGCTGCTTGCTCAACATCAACAAAATAGTTATCAGCGTTTTTGTTCAATTCAAACTCACCAACCTCTATCAAAGGATAATCACCTTTTGGCCATACCTTAGTCAAATCAAATGGATGATAAGGAACGGTATCAGCCTCAGCTTCTGGCATGATTTGCACATAGAGCTTCCATTTTGGAAAATCACTATTTTCAATGGCATCATATAAGTCTTTTTGATTGCTTTCACGGTCCATAGCAACGACTTCGGCTGCTTCAGCATCGGTCAAATTTTTGATGCCTTGCTGAGTACGAAAATGAAACTTAACCCAAAAACGCTCGTTGGCTTCATTCCAAAAGCTATAAGTATGCGAGCCAAAACCATGCATGTTTCTATATGAGGCGGGGATACCACGATCACTCATTACCACGGTAACCTGATGAAAGGATTCTGGTAATAAAGTCCAAAAGTCCCAGTTGTTGGTCGCCGAGCGCATATTGGTACGTGGATCACGTTTTACGGCTTTGTTTAAATCTGGAAACTTACGTGGATCGCGTAAGAAGAATACTGGTGTGTTATTACCTACCAAATCCCAGTTGCCCTCTTCTGTATAAAATTTTAGCGCAAAGCCACGAATATCACGCTCAGCATCAGCAGCACCACGCTCACCTGCAACTGTACTGAAGCGCGCAAACATCTCGGTCTGCTTGCCCACTTCACTGAATATTTTGGCTCGAGTATATTGACTGATGTCATTGGTCACAGTAAACGTACCAAATGCACCAGAACCTTTGGCATGCATACGACGCTCTGGGATAACCTCACGAACAAAGTTACCTAGCTTCTCATTTAGCCAAATATCTTGCGCCAATAAGGGTCCGCGCTTACCTGCGGTCATGCTGTTTTGATTATCAGCAACTGGTGCACCATTACCCATTGTTAACTGTGTAGGTGCGTATGGACATTTTTTATCGCTCACGGGTCTTCTCCTTTGGATAGTAAATCATTTAAAGTACAAAACCTATTCTGAATAAGCTTCTATCAATATATCCAGAAGAGTAGTAAATTTTTTCGAAAAACGACTATCTGTTTTCATAGTAACCTTTAAGTGCAATAACATTGTTTTGTTAGAACCATTACAACCGATTACTATAAATTTGTAAAATAAATTAACTATATATTTTTGTTTTGTTTTACCAAACAATAGAGAAGGTTAAAAACTAGCGAGGCATCGGACGAATGGTCAGAATTTGCTCACTACGCCCAAAAGGCCCATGTACATCATGCAATACGGCACTGGTAAGCCCTATGCCGTCATCGCCGTACTGTTGTACAGCTTCGATACCGAGCCAACGGCCTTTCGGCACACGATGCATGTGAATTTGTAAATCAGTATTAGGAAACATCCACTCTAACCCTGATAAACCGAGACCGAGTCGCGGTACAACACCATTGGCAGTATCAACCATACCCACTAAATGCACCATATCATCAGTAAGCTGGCCCTCTACCATTTCTACATCATTGGTTATCCATACCATGCCTTTACCAGGTCGACGCTCAGGGTCAGCAACTAAGCGCACACTCTCAATAAAACCGCCCGGCCAGCCTTGCATATCATTCCAAACTGGCAAGTCTTCAGGTTTGTGTTTGGCTTTTCGATCTTCAATTCCTGCTATCGAGCTGGTGTCTTGAGTCATGAGTCGCCACGCGCGAGCAATGATAGCGTCACGGCCACGACTGCTCATTACCGCCTCAATAAGCTCAATCGTCTTGCCTGGACGAATACAACGCGTGGTAATGGTAAAATCATCAAGCGGTATCAGCCCTAAAATATCAAGGCTGATACGAGCAACACGGGTATTTGCTTGCGGGACATAGCCTGTGAGCTCAGCAGTCAGCAATCCTGTTGCTGGTGCCATGTGTTGCTCGTGCTCATTCCAAGCACCTTGTGCATGCTCAGTTGGCTTATAATAAGCAACAGTGACACCATCGTCCTGCTGTTCACGTTTGATAAATTGGTAATAAGCTGCCATAACTGTCCTATATTTCGTACTCTTTATTTTATTGCGTCAACTCTTGCTTTCTTATTATGAGAATATTACGAGCCTTTCTTATAAAAAATAATAAAACAACCATCAATACTACTAGAGCTGCATAAAAAAACGTTTTTTCTGCCATGAACTTCATCATGTTCATAAACAGCACAAATATCACTACCACAGTCACCAACATATTCATTTTTAATTGCTGATTAACTTCAGTCAGAGTGGCACTTGCTAAGACAAATCTACTCTTTTGCTTTTTCATTCTACTTTGCTCATAGTAGGTTGTTTTTGGTCAACAGCTTTTATAATAGCTGATTTTTGTTAAGGCATGTCATCATTTAGATGGTGAGATTTACAGTATCAAACACTGCCAATAAACGACATACCCTAAGCTCCTATATCTGACCTTACTTACCCACTTGGGTAATCGGGATGCGCAATGCTTTAGGCAGACTGAACGTCACATTCTCCTCAATACCTGACAACTCGCTAGGTAAATCACCACCCCAATCTTGTAGCTGCTGTAGTACTTCTTGAATCAATACTTCAGGCGCTGATGCACCAGCAGTCACACCAATACTCTGCACGCCATCCAACCAACTGCTATCCATTTCACGGGCATTGTCAATCAAGTAAGCGCGACAATCCATACGCTCTGCTAACTCACGCAGACGATTAGAGTTTGATGAATTTGGTGAACCAACGACTAAAACCACTTCACAGCGACTGGCCAAATCTTTTACCGCATCTTGACGGTTTTGAGTGGCGTAGCAAATATCATCTTTACGTGGACCTTGGATACTAGGAAATTTGTCACGTAATGCATCAATGACACGTGCTGTATCATCCATAGACAATGTCGTTTGCGTGACAAAAGCTAAGCGCTCATCGTTTTGCACGGTCAATGCGGCGACATCACTTTCATTTTCGACCAAATGAATATGTCCACCATGACGGCGATTAAAGCGTCCCATGGTGCCCTCGACTTCTGGATGCCCAGCATGACCAATCAGTACCGCATCCATGCCCTCTTGTGCAAACTTGGCCACTTCAATATGTACTTTAGTGACCAAAGGACATGTCGCATCAAATACCGTCAAATCACGACGTTCTGCCTCATCTTCGACCGCCTTTGATACTCCATGGGCGGAAAAAATGACGATTGAACCATCCGGCACTTCGTCAAGCTCTTCAACGAAGACGGCACCACGATTGGCCAAGTCAGAGACGACAAATTTGTTATGTACCACTTCATGGCGGACATAAATAGGTGGTTCAAAGCGTGTCAATGCTTCGTTTACAATCGCAATCGCTCGATCCACACCAGCACAAAACCCACGTGGATTGGCAAGATAAATTTGCATAAAAGGGCCTATCATTAGATAATTTATAGTTAAAGCTTATTTTAAAGGCTTCAATTCAAACATTGGGACGAATTTATTATGCTACTTTAGCATAATTTTCTTTCATTACTCTTGAAAATAGTAGTGTACTAAAGGCAGTAATATGTACATCGCTGATACGCCAATAACACGTTGCAAGAGTGGCTTTACGTAAAATAAAAACCATCAAAGCAGTTTATAATGACATATTCATTATGGTTTTCATTGCCTTGTATGATGGCGATTTTTCTTTTTACCAGTCTTTAATTTCTATCAGAACACATTCCATTAGGACAAATTGTATGACAGGTTCATTGTTTATTATTACCGCAGCCTCCGGTACAGGTAAAACCTCACTGGTAAAGCAATTACTTGCCACCACCAATGACTTAACCGTCAGCGTCTCACACACAACACGTTCACCGCGTCCTGGCGAGATTGACGGTCATCATTATCACTTTACTGATATAAACACGTTCAAAAATGCTATTGATGAAGGCAGTTTTTTAGAGCATGCCGAAGTTTTTGGTAACTATTACGGTACTTCCGAACAAAGCGTACGTTCACAACTAGAGGCAGGCGTTGATGTCATTTTAGAGATTGACTGGCAAGGTGCATTACAAGTCAAAGAAATATTTACAGAAGCAACAATGGTTTTTATTCTACCGCCAAGTATTGCCACTTTGCGTCAACGCTTATCAACTCGTGCACAAGATAGTATAGAGGTTATTGAGCAGCGTTTGGCAGGTTCAGTCAATGAGATGTCACAGTATGTGAACGCTGATTTTGTAATTATTAATGACAACTTTGAAGTGGCTCTGACAGAATTAAAAGCTATCATCGTGGCTGATAGACAAACTTTAAAACGTCAACAGCAGCGCTATCATCGTACTATTAGCAACTTACTCGGTAATAAAACAGATGCAAAAAGCGAGCACTAGAATCAAATTATCTGCTAATTGAACGCATCGAGATAAAAAGCAACTACGCGCTTGAGCAAAAAATGCTATAATGTCTAGCTATTCCCCTTTTATATTTTTGATATTATTTTTATTGAGTAGCGGGCAAGGTCCGTCACTAATAAAAACAACTGAGGTAGCTATTTATGGCACGAGTGACGATTGAAGATTGTTTGGATAATGTTGATAATCGCTTTGAGCTGATTTTAGTGGCAAGCAAGCGTGCACGTCAATTGGCCAAAGGTATCGCTGAGCCAATGGTTGACGTTGATAACGACAAGCCTACTGTATTGGCATTACGTGAAATTGCGGCTGGTAAAATCACTCGCGATATCATCAATCAGCCAGAGCACAACTTTGCGACCAGTTCACTAGATTTAGCGCTATCAGGCGATCATAGCTTTTAATGAATGACTTGCTAAGATAAGGTATAGTGATAACATCTTAATAATAAAAACCACAGCATAGTCTGTGGTTTTTATTATTATAACGATAGCATTTGGGCTGTTTTAATCATGATTGATACTTCACAATCTCACATTCGCCTAGAATTTATAAATTTTTATCATCCCGACTCGCTTAGCAGTTGACATTGAATGTGATTTACGATTAATTAGAGGATTACTCATTCATTTTCAGCTTTTTCTCAAAATTTTTAGTATTCCAGCACTCACTCAGTCACCATTTACCTCGATAGACAGTCAGGCAGATAGGTAATGAAAAACAGGATCGTTACTTTATGAGTCAAACCTTACCCAAACTCAGTCATCACCTAGTCGATGACGCTCAATACAACTTGCTACGTTCAGTAGGTTATCTCACTGCTAATGAACGCTGTGACATTATTGATGCCTGTGAGTTCGGTGACATTGCGCATATTAAAGACAAGCGCAAATCAGGGGAACCTTATATCACTCACCCGATTGCAGTCGCTGAGATACTGGCAGGTTTTCGCTTAGATCGAGACACTATCATTGCCGCAATTTTGCATGATACCGTCGAAGATACTGAAGTGAGCGACGAACAACTTGAGGAGCGCTATGGCAAAGTAGTGGCAAGATTGGTCGATGGTGTGACCAAGCTAAAATCATCCTCACACAATAAACAACAAAATAAAGCCGCCACTTTTCATAAGATTTTGACAGCCACACTTGCTGATCCGCGTGTGCTAATCATCAAGCTTGCTGATCGCTTACATAATATGTCTACACTTGATGCGGTACGTCCCGAAAAGCAGCGTGCCACTGCACAAGAAACATTGGACTTTTATGTGCCATTTGCGCGTTTAATGGGTCTCAACGACATTGCTGACTATATTGAGGTACTTTGTTATCGAAATCTTGACTCTGACATGTACAACAAACTGTCTGATAAATTACTGCAGCATGGTCTAGGACGTAACTTTCAGAGAGAAGCCATTCATCGCTACTTGAGTATTGTGCTCAATAATTTAGGATTGAATGGACTGGTCACTGTCTTGGACAATCGCGTGGTGATATACCGTCAGTTTTTCCGCAATCGTGGAGAAATCAATGCTCTACTACGTCATTATGCTTTTGAAATTGTCTTAGATAATGTCGATGCTTGTGACAAGCTGGCTTATTATTTGATCAAAAAGTATCAGATTGATGATACACATATTGCTGATAATATTCGTCGGCCGCTACCCGGCGGAAATCAATCGCTGACGCTAATCTATGAGCGTGATAACGATGTGGTCAAAGTAACTATTTTAACCAAGCAAATGCAGAGCGCAGCAAGGCTTGGCGTTATTGGTGCAGAGCACGCCTCCGATGTCAGTCAATCCGTCATTCAAGCCTCCTTGCGTAATATGAAAGACTTGGTCGATGAAGACAATTTAAATGAACAGAGCCCCGATTTTTCCGCAGCCGTCGCTACGATTAATGAGCTCATGGATTACCTACATTCCAGCAAAATAATCTGTTATAGCCCAAAAGGCCGCGCCTATGAACTACCACAAGGTGCAACCGCGCTAGATTTCGCTTATGCCGTCGGACCTATGGTAGGTAATGTAGCCATTGGCGCTAATATAGAAGGTAAAACAGCCAAACTCGGTACAGTCGTAAAAAATGGGCAGCTTGTCGAAATTGAAGTTGATAAACACTCAGAACCCAAAGCAGAGTGGCTAGGTTTTGTGGTGACCAATAAAGCTCGCGAAGAGATTTTGCGATGGTTTAAAGACCTATCTGCTGCAGACAAAAAACTTCACGGTCAGCAAGCATTAGCTAGAGCGCTAAGAACCTATCAAAAAAACCTAGATGATCTAACAGAAAGTGACTGGAAAAACCTAACAGAATGGCGTGGACTAACAGAAAAAGACGCACTGTTTGAACAAATAAGCTCCGGTACACTACTACCACAGCTCATCGTGACTCGCTTATTCAGTGATGAAGTACGTGACTTGCAAGCACGGGAACATAGCGAGGACATGACCCAACCACAGCAGTTAATCGTTAACACATCTGGAGTAGAACTAGACTTTGCCAACTGTTGCCACCCCATTTATGGCGACCCTATCGTCGGTCACCTATCACGTCATGGCTTGGTCGTACATCGACACAAATGCTTCTCCTTAGATGAGATTCGCAAAGACAATCCTTATCAGGTAATTCAGCTACGCTGGCGCAGTGATGAAGCAGTCAAACAAGGCAGCCCAGATGAATACGATATAAAAAACACTGGAAAAATTCGCTTTCATGCTTATTTGAAGCTATCTATCGCCCTCAGCGACGAACAAATCACTGAAGTTATTTATCATTTACGTCAGTTGAATATGGGTATTGAAGCCGTCGATGTCCGAAGTAGTGATACCATCATTCATATCATTGTCCGTAGTCGCAATCATTTAGCACAGGGTATTCGAGAGCTACGTTCATTACTTGGTTTTCCGAATATCATGCGTCTGTATCAACTATAGTAATCACCATGATCTATCATCAATAACCACTTAATAAAATGATTAATATTTGATGTGGCAATTTTAGAAAACGTAAAAATAATGATAAACTGACTCACTTAATTGTTGATACAAAAAATTGATGCATACCATCATTTGCATAGGTAAGTTTGGATTTTACTAAATGATGATATGCAACTATCTACCAAACCAGAAAAGTATAAAAAGGAAAAAAACATGACTCGTCAAACTATTCAAACTGATAAAGCGCCTGCGGCCGTTGGTACTTATTCTCAAGCGGTAAAAGTCGGCAACACTGTTTATATTTCAGGTCAATTGGGCTTTGATCCTGATACAATGGAGCTAAGAGAAGGCTTTAAAGCACAAGCAGAACAAGTATTTGAAAATATCAAAGCTATCTGTGAAGCTGCTGGTGGCAGTTTAAATGACGTGGTTAAATTCAATGTGTCGTTAACTGATTTGAGTGATTTTGCGGTATTGAACGAAGTATTCGTTGCCAATTTAAGCGAGCCGTATCCTGCTCGTGCTGCCGTCCAAGTAGCAGCATTACCTAAAGGTGGTGTGGTCGAGATTGAGTCTATCTTATACATCGAATAGTAATAGTGAGTGACAGTACTTAGCTTCGAAAGACCTTAAGTACCTAAGCCCATTTTAAAATAAGCCCAAATTAAGCCCAAATATAGTTATTTGGGCTTATTGCTATCATACTTCATCATCTACGCTTCATTACTTATGCTTCATCACTTTCGCTTCGTCATCGCATGTATTTTGCACTTACTTTTACCATTCGCACCAGTATATTATTCAACCATTGATAAGCTATAGGGGTATTCTATGTTGGTACAAGTTGCTCTGCCTGTGCCCCTCTATCGGGTATTTGATTATAGCCTGCCAGCAGATATCCATACGTTACCAAATACCGCACCGACTCCCATGCCACCTCTTGGCAGCCGCGTCGAAGTGTCATTCGGTCGTCAAACTTTAATCGGTATTGTGATTGCTCATATTTCTGAAGCTGATAGCAGCGTGCCCATCAATAAGCTCAAACCTATCAATAGGTGTTTGGATGCTGAACCAATTTTAGATGACAACATGCTCAAGCTCGCCGCTTGGTTATCGCGTTATTACCATTATCCTCTTGGTGATGTTTTCGCGGTTATCTTGCCTACTCTCGTTCGTCAGGGCAAACCATTAGATTTGCTGATTACACATTGGCGGATTTTACCGCATGTCAGTGACGAAGATTTCCGTACCAATGCAAAAAAGCAGAAACAGCAATTTGATATGCTCAAACTGCATGGTGAGCGCGGCGCAAGTGAAGATGTTTTATTACTGGAGGGAATGCAGCGTAGCTTTTTAAAAACATTGGAAGAAAAAGGCCTCATCGAGCGCTATATTGAACCGAAACAAAGCCCTTCACCTGTCAAACTCGCAAAAATGCCGCTTGATCTCAACGATGAGCAACAGCGTGCCGTTGACGCCATTGTCGCTGCCCATAACTCTGAGCGCTATAGCGGATTTTTACTGAACGGCATTACTGGTAGCGGCAAGACTGAAGTATACCTACAGGCGATGCAGGCAGTATTAGAAGCTGGTAAGCAAGTCTTAATTTTAGTGCCAGAGATCGGATTAACACCGCAGACTCGCGCACGTTTTGCCAGTCGGTTCTCAGCACATATTGTGTTGCTGCATTCTGGATTGAACAACACGCATCGCTTACAAGGATGGCAAGATTGCCGCACAGGTCATGCACAAATCATCATCGGCACACGCTCATCACTGTTATATCCATTTGCCAATTTGGGGCTAATCGTCGTCGATGAGGCACATGATGGCTCTTATAAACAGCAAGATACATTGCGTTATCATGCCGCTGACGTTGCACTATACCGAGGGCTACAAGCCAATATCCCTGTAGTGCTTGGTACGGCTACGCCTTCTCTTGAACACTTAAAACTGGTTGATGACGGCAAGCTCCTAGAATGCCAATTACTAACCCGTCCAGGCAATGCCAATCCTGCCACCATGCAACTCATCGATGCTCGCCTACAGAGCACCCATCAGCAAACACAAGACGATGGCGCACGCTATGACACAGGTTTGACCGATACCTTGATTGGCGCGATTCGAGAAACGCTAGAGGCAGGCAATCAGGTCTTAATATTTTTAAACCGTCGCGGCTATGCCCCTGTTTTATTATGCGAAGCCTGCGGCTGGCAGGCAGATTGTCCACGCTGCGATGCGCATTTGACCGTTCATTATAATAGCCAGTCCCAACACAACACTTACGCCGGTAGCTCTTATTTAAAATGCCATCATTGCGACTGGCAGTCCTATATTCCAACAGTGTGCCCTGATTGTGGTAGTCAAAATTTAGATACCAAAGGGATGGGCACGACAAGACTAAGCGAAAACCTACACGCTATTTTTGCCAATCCGCAAACCAGCAAAGAGCTATATCCTATTATTCAAATCGATCGTGATACCACTCGACGTAAAGACAGCTGGGAGAATATCTATCAACGCATCAATGAAGGCAAGCCTGCCATCCTAGTCGGTACGCAAATGGTCGCAAAAGGTCATCACTTTCCTAATGTCACACTCGTTTGTTTGCCTAATGCTGATCGTGGATTTCTATCAGCAGATTTTCGCTCACCTGAGCATACCGCACAGCTTATGATCCAAGTAGCGGGACGCGCTGGACGTGGTGATAAGTCTGGGCAAGTACTGATTCAAACCTTGCAGCCTGATAATGAGCTATTATTAAAGCTGGTAAAAGACGGATACCTATCCTTTGCTCGTGAATTGCTGCAAGAGCGTAAAATGATGGGCTTACCACCTCATACTCATGCCGCATTGATACGCTGTGAAGGCAAAACACTTGCAGCCCCCACCCAAGCGCTCAAAGATGCGATTAGCATTCTACCAAATGCACACAGCCTCGCTGTACTGGGTCCGATCGATGCACCAATGAGTAAAAAGAACAGCCGCTATCATGTTCAGTTACTACTGTTAGCCAAAGAGCGCAGGCAACTACACTATGTATTAAACCAATGGTGGCAACCAGTGCTTGCCTTGCCCAGTGCCAAGTACCTTAAACTAACTTTGGATATCGACCCTGTCGGTTGGTAACCTCAGCGTCTTGCATTTATACAAATCACAGCCTGCTGTTTTCGATAAATAGTATCTGACCTGCATTATTGTACCTCGTCGTTACAGTTTCTAATACCCGACTATGTTAGATTCATAAATGATCGCTTGATGTATCTTGCAAGAATTTATTATTTACTTTTTATAAAGTCTATTCGCAAAAATACTAAACTGATATTCGTTACTTAATCTAAATTAAAGCAAGCTTGAGTATTGTTGTTATGAATCAAAAAAATTCAAACCCTAAACAAGACAATCATTCTCATCAGAGTGATACTGTTAATGTGTCTAATCATCTGCATAAAAATGATGAAAGCAGCTACATTCATGACCATCAAGCCACTCAAAATCACGGTCATGATAGGCACTTAGAGCGAACAACAGCCCCGCGAGACACTAAAGGTTATCAACGCACCTTACTGTTCAGCTTTATCATTATCACTGGCTATATGTTTATTGAAGCAATCGGTGGCTGGCTGACTGGCAGTTTGGCGCTATTATCTGATGCTGGTCACATGCTCAGTGACGCCGTGGCACTTGGTGCCACTTTGATGGCATTTAAGATTGGTGAAAAAGCAGCTACTCACCAAAAGACGTTTGGCTATAAGCGCTTTGAGATTTTAGTCGCGACAGTCAATGGTGCGACGCTGGTCATGATTGCGCTAATGATTTTTTATGAAGCGATTAAACGTTTCAATTCACCGCCTGAAATTGCTACCCAAGGCATGCTTATCGTGGCCACTATCGGTATGCTAGTCAATATTTTGGTCGCTTGGATGATGCATCGCGGCAGTCGCGATGGAGATACGCATGGTCAAAGTCACAGTGGTAGTCACGAGGATAGTCAAGGGAAAAATGAGGGAAAAGAACCAGTCAACCTTAATATGCAAAGTGCTTACCTGCATGTATTAAGTGACTTAATGGGTTCAGTTGCCGCTATTGTTGCGGCGCTTTTAATGATGAGCTTTGGCTGGGTTTGGGCGGATGCAGTGGCCTCAGTGATTGTCGCCATACTGATTTTATTTAGTGGTTACCGCGTTGTGCGTGATTCCGTACATATTTTGATGGAAGGCACGCCAGAAGGCATATCCTTGGTGGATGTCGAAGAAAAACTACTTGCCCATCCGCAAGTGCAAAAAGTCCATGATTTGCATATTTGGAGTATTACCAGTGGTCTAAATGCCTTATCTTGTCACGTTGTTGTCGATGGCGAGATGAATATTCATGAATCAAGCATATTGATTGCCAATTTAGAACAAAGCTTGCTCACGCTTGGTATTCATCATGCGACCATACAGGTAGAAAGCGCATCGCACCCTCAGACTGAGGCACATAGCGATGCGCTGGTCTGCGATATCTCAGAACAACAAACAAATAATAACAGTCACATTGGTCACAATCATTAAGCATGAGACATTGAAAATCAGACATTCAACATTGAAAATACTATCCTTCATTTAAATATCCATTTAAACGTCGCCTATGATTGGCGATGTTTTATCAAGTGACGGCAATAATAACGCCGTATGCACTAAATTAGTCAAAGCGCTGTTATTAACCGGATACCTAACCCCAATTCTAAGAACGTCATTAGAATACAAAAATCTCATGCATCAGTCATGATAGGTGTCAAATAAGCGGGGGCCATATTTTACGCATGCAGCAACCAAAATCCCACTGCTAGCGCCATTCCTGCCACGATCATTCTTAATATTATTTCACCACATACTTTCAATCAGTCACGCCATTTATGACGGGTAGCGAAGGACGATTGTTCATCAGAAACACTCCTAAGCAGTGAGTCTCGATAATTCATTCAACGCTGTCTATTGAGAGGTATATCAACCACTCAAAGTAAGTAACTATGGATAAATGAACAGACTGTGTCTTGAATCAATTTATATCACACTGGCTTTTTTCATTGTAATAGCTTGTTAAAAATGATGGAAAATTCAGCCACGCCGCCATATTTTTAATATAAATTCTGTATACTTAGGACTTAAAGACCCTACTCATAACCAATTGATGACCTTTTGCCATGTCGAGACGCTCAGCTCCTTTCGTTGCTCCAAGCTACATTGATGACCCTATCTCAGCAGAGGGTAAAAAGCATGCCAAAGTATTGCTATCAACACTGCAAGAAGACATTGCCAGCTTTCGAGATGAGCAGTTTCCACCTGATGTTTTGCGCCAAATTCGTGATATGCCTATTTATGAAGGCAACTTGGCAGAAGTACAGGCTTACGAGCAACGCTGGCACAACTTGATTGACCGTGCCATGGCATTTTATCCTGCAGCCAACTTACCGCCAGACTATCTACCGCTACCAGCTAGCCTTGAGATACCCCAGTTTATCTATCATGTTCAGAGATTACACCTGACCAAGACCCGTGCCAAAGAATCTAAAAGCTTTGGCTCAGTCGGAGCTCTGACTGATAAGTGCGGTGATTATAGCGCTGAAGAAGTCGCACGTATGTCCGCCGTGTTTGACAGCGATGATGAGGCACGCTTAGTGGCACATCGTGAGTTTATTGATTTGCGTGCTTATGTATTTTGCCGCGACAGTAAAGGTGAGATGCTAGAGCCTGAACGGGTACGCTTTTATCGTACTGGTCTCATCGTCCATGCTCTACCTGACTTTAAAATAGTCGATAGCAGACAGACTCCGCGTAAGCGCCGTAATGACGCTTATAACAATCCACTTGCCGATAATGGTATTTGGAAGATTTATCGTAAAAAATAACATACGTTAACGCCATATCGTTTTTACTATAACCACTTTATATTGTTTTTTTATTATCACACCTTCTTATTACCACTACTTAAGGATATCAAATGCTCGCTGCCGCCGCCGGCTCACCAAATTTAATGTTACAAGCTACAATCTTCTTAGGAGCCGCCCTGCTCTTTGTACCCCTTGGTAAACGATTTGGTATTGCGACGGTCTTAGGTTATCTCATTACAGGTCTCATATTAGGCCCCAGTGGCTTAGATGTAGCGGGTGATGCTGAGAGCTTATTACACTTTTCTGAGTTTGGTGTGGTTATGCTGCTATTTATCATTGGTCTTGAGCTTCAACCCTCACGACTATGGGCATTACGGCGCTCTATATTTGTACTTGGTGGATTGCAAGTCGGCCTAACTGGCTCACTTCTGATGTTACTTTTGCATCAGTTTTTTTCCTTACAGCTAGACACTGCTTTTATTGTCGGATTTGGTCTGGCTCTCTCTTCTACTGCTTTTGTACTGCAGATATTAACTGAAAAACAGCAGCTTGCAAGCACGCATGGTCGAGAAGCCTTCACTATCTTATTATTCCAAGATATTGCCGTTATCCCCTTATTAGCCGTCATTCCTTTTTTATCAGGAGTGCGTGAACAAAGCTACGACTTGATTTATTTTGGTAAAGTATTTGCCGTATTTGCTGGGCTGATTTTTGCTAGTCGCTATGTTGTTCGACCCTTCTTTAAATTTGTGGCATCAAGTGGTGCATCAGAACTACTAACTGCAGTCGCTCTATTTATTGTGATGGGTGTGTCTATTTTAATGGGTCAAATCGGGCTATCGATGGCATTAGGTGCATTCTTAACGGGTGTCTTGTTAGCAGATTCCGAATATCGTCACGAACTAGAAGCCAGTATTGAACCTTTCAAAGGACTTTTATTGGGCTTGTTTTTTATGTCGGTTGGTATGCTGACCGATGTCAACCTCATTTTAGCCAAGCCAGTCTTTATTATCGGCTGTGCAGTGGCATTAATATTTATCAAGTTTGGTGTTATTACCTTAATTGCAAAAGTATTAGGCAATCGCTGGCCAACCAGCTTTAGGCTAGGTGTGACACTCGCACAAGGGGGTGAATTTGCTTTTGTCTTATTCAGTGTCGCCACTGCACAAAATGTCCTGCGTCCTGAGCTTGCCAACACCCTAAACCTGATTGTTACCATCTCAATGGCGCTCACACCACTGGCATTTTTATTATTAGAAAAAATCGGTGAGCCCTTATTTGCCAAGAGCAAACCAAACCGCGAATACGATACGATTCCAGATCATGAGCATCAAGTCATTATTGCCGGTTTTGGCCGTGTCGGTCAGATCATCGGTCGTGTACTACGGATGCATGATATTGAATTCACCGCTATTGAACGCTCTGCAAACCGAGTAGACTTCGTCCGTAAGTTCGGTAACCAAGTTTACTATGGTGACCCAAAGAATCCTGAAATCTTACGCGCCGCTGGCATCCAAAAAGCACGTGTGTTTATTCTCGCTATCGATGATCTAGAACGCTCTATCACTACCGCTCAATACTTACGCAAAAACTATCCAGATATAATTATCTTGGCACGAGCGCGTGATCGCCAGCATTATTATCGCTTACGTGAAGTGGGTGTGCGCCATATTTGGCGTGAGACTTATTTGTCTTCTTTAGATATGTCACGTGAATCACTACAACTACTTGGTATCTCTCCAGAAAAAGCACGCGAGACAGTGCAAACGTTCCGCGACTATGATGATGACTTGATTGAACGTCAGCAAGCCATTTATGATGATGAAGCCAGCATGATTGAATCGGCACAATCAGCCATGGCAGAGCTTGAAAGCTTATTTGATGAAGACATTGGTAAAGCACGAAAAATGGACTTAACTGACTTTTATGACGCATTAAAGAGCCAAGCAACACCAGTCGATGAAAAAGATGATATCGTAACAGACGCTAAAAAATAATAGCGTGAAGCCCTAGTCAGGCAAGCAGCTTGGCGGGGCTTTCTGGCTGTTCAGCGACGTCATACAGCTCCAATTTTCGCTGTCTGGTACATGGTAAAACACCAATGTCTGATCATTCAGATAGCGTATCGGAAACTTGATGTTCTGGATCGTCGCAATCACGGCACAATCTGTTTCTACTCCAGCAGTCGTGGTATTAATATCAATACTTACTTGCTCAGTTTCCATATCCAAAGGCAAATCAACCGGACATTCTCCTGTTTTCTGATAGAGCAATGCTACACGATTTTGTGTCGTTTTAACCGTGTCATAAGCATCAAATACCACTTCATTCGCTTTTGGCTTAGCGACAATCGGTAAAAACTGCACCTTAATCACCATCAAGGTAAAAGCAAAAAAACCAAACCCCAAACCTAAACCAAACAAACTCACGCCACCCTCTCGTCTCAGGTGTGATTTCTGAGCAGCTTCATCTCTCGGATAATCCTCGATAGCATCCGCAATCTCACGTCGGGCCATTCGATAATAATAAGCATCCGTCCAACGTGCGACCATAAATGACCAAAATATCCAGATAATTGCAGCAATACCGATACGCGTAGCCATTTGATAAGCATTGGGAATATAAGACATTGCCACAAACTCAAAAGCCACCAATACCAATGCAACATTAAGCTGAATAAAAGACCAACCTGCCACACTATATACAATGGCATCCATATATCGTTTACGGTAGAGTAGCCACGGAAACGTCATAAAAAATGCTGCCCAGTGCCACTTTGGTGACAGATAGCCTTGCTTATCAAACTGCTCAAAGCGTTTCAAATAATAGTGCTGGCTACGATGACCAATAAACCATTTATCGAGTTGTTGACGCTTAGCAGAAGACAGCTTGTCCTGATAAAACGGTGGTGGCGAATCTGTCTCAATAAATAACATAGTGATAAGCCTTACTTGCTATAAATAAAAAATAAAATCAATTAGGGCATACTTGATCGTTCGACCATGGCAGTACCTATTTGTGAATAGTCAACACGCCCTAGAACTATTATATGATAATGCTAAAACCTGCGCATAAAACAATAAAACGGTAGCAAAATAGTGTACTCAATCGTCTAGATATGTACACTTGATTAAAAGAGTATTGTCCGTTCACAGGCGTATCGATTTAACTTATAATGAGCGTACCTCACCCATTCTATTAAGCCTTGTCAAACCTATGAGTCAACATCCTAATATGAACGATAACATCGATAGTACCAATACTACTGATGATACAGTAGCCTCTAGTACCAATACTGAAGAAAGCAAACATATTCGTATCGTCAATACGTTTATGAAACGACGTACGCACATGAATAAAAACGCCGAATTGGCACTGACCGATCCAGCATTTGCTGAATATTTGGTCAATAACAGTTTTGGTGATGGCGATCTAGAAGGTATCCATAACCTAAGAACGCTATTCACTGATAGCCCTAATGGTAGTGACGCACCACTTACTCTAGAGATTGGTTTTGGGCTCGGCGATTCATTTATAGAAATGGCAGCAGCAGAGCCCACTCGCAATTTTGTGGGCGTTGAAGTACATGAACCTGGTATTGGTAAATGCGCTTATATGGCAGGTACTCAAAACTTACATAATGTTAAAATCATTAACGGTGATGCCATTCAATTGCTCAAGCAGTTACCAGAAAACCATATCGATCGTATTCAGCTTTATTTCCCTGACCCATGGCAAAAAAAGCGCCACTATAAACGCCGCTTTGTCAGCCCTGAGCGCATGGCGATTGTCACGCGTAGCTTAAAACAAGGTGGTTGGTTCCATACAGCGACAGACTGGGAACATTATGCTTTTTGGATGGTTGAAGTATTAGATGCGTTTTCGGGGTTAACCAATCAAGCTGGTGCAGGTAACTTTACTGACCGCCCTGACTTTCGTCCAATGACCAAATTTGAGCGTCGAGGTCTAGAGCGTGGACATGGCGTATGGGATTTAATCTATATCAAAGACTAGGGGCTGTATAGAATTGAGAAAACATTGAAAAAAATAAGCAACACCTTACTCTAATGTTTACCACAACAAAGAAACAAGGCGTCACTTATGGCTCGCACCAAGCTCAACGATGAACATTGGCACAAGCTATTTATTATATTGCGACAAATTAACGTATATAACAAGCCCAATCTAAGACGTACCGTTGAAGGCATGTTGTACCGCATACGAGTAGGCTGTCCATGGCGAGACTTACCTTCTTATTTCGGTCATTGGTCTAGCATATATCATCAATACCGTTATTGGCGTAAAACCGGTAAATGGCAAAAGCTCATGAAAATAATCACAGCAAACTATGATAGTGAATGGTTATTTATAGACGGTAGCGTGGTCAAAGCTCATCAGCATAGTACAGGCGCCGCCAGTCATCTTGATGAGGCCATTGGTAAAAGTGTTGCAGGTAATAGCAGCAAACTGCACTTAGTGGTCGATGCTTGTGGTAACCCTATACATGTTGAGCTGTCAGGTGGGCAAGTACATGACTCTAAGATGGCAAAGACGTTGATAGATAGCACGATTAATAACCAGACTAAAGCGGTGATTGCAGACAGGGGCTACGATAGTAGCGATATTAGAGAGTGTATCTTCACGCACTGTGCTCAGTCAGTCATACCTGTTAAGTCGAACTCTAAAAGCTGTAACGACACACTAGATTGGTATTTGTATCGTTGCCGTCATTTGGTAGAAAACGCTTTTGCTAGATTGAAACATTTTAGGGGCATTGCCACGCGATATGATAAGCTCAAAGATAGCTATGCAGCAGCGGTAATGCTCGCTTGTGTCTTTATCTGGTTGCCCCTGATTTGAATTCTATACACACCCTAATATCAATCGCATACTTTTAATAATATCTAAAGAAGCGGCTAATATATTTAGCCGCTTTTTTAGATTTATAACTCACTATTTACTACTTAACAAAGTCAAATGTGATAAATCCTCAGCGTTAAGCCTTATTTTAAAAGCCTTTATCATTTCTTTGAAAAAAAATTATAAAATATTAGTACGTGAAACATAGTTAATTATGATATGGTTTATTAAAGAATATCTATCCATGCACATGAAAAAATGACATTATCACCTTGCTGCACCCTACTCATAATCCACGCAAACATCGATGCTATAAGGGCTTGGTGAGTTCTCCCCATAACCTGTGGATAACCCTGTGTATAAGTAGCTACTTGACAAGAAATCCCCTAGATAACTTAAAGGATAAGGTAAAATCGTTCATTTTTTATACAATTAAAATATTGATATAAATCAATTACTTATACACAACATACAATCATTAAAAAAAATTTTAATATTTTAAAAAAAATAATTTTATTGTCATCAATGTTTCACAATCAATGAATATCAAGAATTTTTTCGCTGTGAACAACTTCTAAATCTATTGACAAACCCTGCCATTATATAGTTCGAAATTATGGTTGATTTCATAATTTATCTATACGAATCATGACCGATATACGATACGACACCTAGTGTCGCCTATCGTTATTTCACCCTCTAAATACTCACTTTGATTTGTTATAATTATTTCATCTTATGAATAGTGAGTTAAAGAGTATTTTGTCATGAATCTATAAAATCTAGCGAGAAATTTACGTTAGCAGGCTTATTTATGAACTTATTTTTACTTATCTCGCTATTTAATTTTACTGTATAGTAGACTGATATAACTTTATACAAAGTCGTATGTATAACTTGTTTGTCTTAGCTAGGCGATGAACGTTGCTTGCTATTAACGTTTCATACTACTTATTCGGCATTCGACTTAAGCAATATTCAGCACGAATAAATCATTATTTTTATAATACGAATATGTGATGTGCAACACTACAATTGATAACTTTTACTTTATGATTGAACACAAGGAATCTAGTATGGACGACAATAAAGCCAAGGCACTCAAAGCAGCATTAGGTCAAATTGAAAAGCAGTTTGGCAAAAATACGATTATGCATTTAGGCGATGACTCAGTCGCTATGGATGTAGATGCAGTTTCTACAGGATCACTTGGGTTGGACATCGCCCTTGGCATTGGTGGCTTACCAAAAGGGCGTATTATTGAAATCTATGGCCCAGAAAGCTCAGGTAAGACGACCATGACTCTACAAGCTATTGCAGAATGCCAAAAGCAAGGGGGTACCTGTGCCTTTATCGATGCTGAGCATGCACTAGACCCTGTCTATGCACGCAAACTTGGCGTGAACACGGATGAGCTACTACTGTCGCAGCCTGACAACGGCGAACAAGCCCTTGAAATTACCGATATGCTAGTACGCTCTGGTGCTATCGATATGATCGTTATTGACTCGGTGGCAGCATTGACCCCTCGTGCTGAGATCGAAGGCGAGATGGGTGACTCACATATGGGCTTGCAAGCGCGCCTAATGAGCCAAGCACTACGTAAAATCACTGGTAACGCTAAACGCTCTAACTGTATGGTCGTCTTTATTAACCAGATCCGCATGAAAATTGGCGTTATGTTTGGTAGTCCTGAAACCACTACTGGTGGTAATGCGCTGAAGTTCTATGCATCAGTTCGTATGGATATTCGCCGTATTGGCGCAGTTAAAAATGGTGACGAAATTATCGGTAACCAAACCCGTGTCAAAGTTATCAAAAACAAAATGGCACCACCCTTCCGTCAAGCTGAGTTTGAAATCACTTACGGCGAGGGTACCAACCACTTAGCCGAAGTCATTGACTTAGGCGTTGAAATTGGCGCAGTTGGTAAAGCAGGCTCTTGGTATAGCTATGGTGATGAAAAAATCGGTCAAGGTAAGGCCAATTCGGTACTTTTCTTAAAAGAAAACCCGGCAATCGCTCAAGAAATCGAAGATAAGATTCGTGCTGAAAAGCTTGGCTCAAAAAAGAACGCCAAAGATGAAGATGCTGAAGAAGCCAAAGAAAAGTCAGAGGCTAAACCTGCACAATAATATAATATTCAATAATTTCTATCGATTATCATGATTTATTATGAAAATTAAAACCTTAGCTGAAATACTCGCTGAATCAGATTCTGATTCAGCGAGTACCCCTCGTACTAAACCAAAAAAACATACTAAGTTTTCTAAGCAGTCACATAGAGATGAGCCAAAAAAGCCCCGTAAAACTGGTAAACGCTTTGTAAATTCAGATAAAAACCGCTCTAAAACCAATAGATCAACACATAACCTCTCAGCAACTAACCACTTGGAAGATAGTGATTCAGTTATCAATGAGGATATGTCTGACATAGCATCAAACGACTCACCCTCCTCTGCCAACCAAAAAACATCTAAACCAAAAAAGTATAAAAAACGTGAAAAACGCTTCCATCCAGCGGCTAACTTTAGCCCTGAACCTAGCAACGTGCCTGCTTATCAGCAACCAAAAGCACAAAGCATTAAAGAGATGCTAGAAGAAGTTAAGCAGGGTGCTCTTTGTACTGAAGAAGAAGGATGTGATAACAGTGATGGTGATGGCGCTGAAACTGGTACTATTTCTCACCAAGGTGAAACAAATAAACAGACCGACAACCTGCCCGCTGCACTCAAAGCCTATCTACGTACACCTGAACAACGTCAAGCAGAAGTAGATGAAGTTAAAGCCGAAAGCCGGTTACGTTGGCTAGCATTTTATTACTTGTCGCGCCGTGAGTATGGCAAAGCCGAGCTCAAGCAGAAGCTCATTGATAAAGGGCAAGAGCCAGAGAAAATTGATGCGTTGCTCGATGAGTTTGAAGAAAAAGGCTACCAAAGTGATTATCGAACAACATTGATGTTAATCCGTGAAAATATTCGCAAAGGCCGTGGACGCGGTCGTATTAAGCAAGAGTTTTATCGCAAAAGCATTGCTATGCCCAGCAATATTGATGAGCTAATAGATATGGCAAATGCAGAGTCAGATGAGTTTAGTGAGTTTGTAGATGATAGTGATGACAATCTTGTTGAAGGCGTAGACTGGCTAAAACTCGCCGTCATCGCTCGCACTAAGAAGTACGGCGATGGTGTACCGCTCGAACAAAAAGACAAAGCTCGCCAGTTACGGTTTTTACAATACAGGGGGTTTAATACGGACATCTGCTTTGCCGCGCTCAACTATACGTTAGAGACGTTAGATGAGCGCTTTTAATCAGTGTTATGGCTCATCTTAATTGAGTTACTCATTAATAATAGCCAAGCACTTTCCACCAAATTAGACCAGCACCTATCCAAATGACTAAGTTCACCACACTCATAACCGCACCAACACCCCACCACTCTTTTAGTGTCACATAGCCTGAGTTAAAGATAACGGGTGCTGTACCAGTTGCATAATGGGTCAATGTCATCATGATATTGCCTGCCGCAGCTAAGATTAAGGCGTATAACATAGGCGGCGCACCTAATGTCAGACCTACGGCATAAAATGCTGCAAATAGCGCAGTTATATGCGCAGTGGTACTAGCGAAAAAGTAATGGATATACAAATAAACCAAAGTCAAAATTGTTACGGCGCCTATCCAGCCTAAACCAGTTATACCAATTAGAGACTCAATATTGCCTGAGAACCAACTAATCAACCCAAGTTTATTTAAATAAGTCGCCATCATAATCAGGGCACCGAACCATACAATAGTGTCCCATGCTGACTTCTCTTTTAAAATATCATCCCAGGTCAATACGCCTGTCAATATTAATGTCGTCAGACCAACAAAAGCAGTGGTAGTAGCATTAACACTATACTGGTCACCCAAAATCAATGCCGGAATATTTGCCCACAAAATCAACATAAGCGCGAACACACCAAGCATAATTTTCTCTTGTGAGCTTACGTTGCCCATTTCTTTTAGATTGTCTTTAGCAAAATGTTTGGCATCGGGTGTTGCTTTGACCTCAGGCGGGCAAATCATATAGATGACTAACGGCATAACTATCAAGCAGAGCAAACCCGGTATAAACATTGCCACCGCCCACGTTGTCCACGATAACTGAATGTCACCACCTGTCGCTTTATTGACCAACTCTACAACTAAGGGGTTGGGCGCAGTCGCTGTGATAAACATACCAGAAGTAATTGGATTGGCATGGTAATTAACCATAGCCAAGTAGCGACCAATTTTGTTTTGTGTACCTTCCTCTGGAGTTGAATGAAAGCTTTGTGCAATGGACTTCATAATCGGATGAATAATACCACCACCACGCGCCGTATTAGAAGGTGTAATTGGCGCTATCATCAGCTCTGCAGCAGTTAAAGAATAAGCCACACCGATGGTTTTTTTACCAAAAACAGAGATAAAATAGTAAGCAATACGACGACCCAAACCTGTTTTTATCAAACCACGTGATATCATAACTGCAATACCAATCAGCCAAATGAGAGGGCTTGAATAACTTGATAACGCATCACTAATGGCTTGTTTTGGGCTATCACTAGTTACACCTGTGAGTGCCACTAGGGTAACTGCAATAATAGCAATTGCACCAATAGGTAACACCTTCCCTATGATAGCGACGATGGTGGCGATAAATAATGCCAACATATGCCATGCTTCTGGTGTGACACCAGTAGGTACCGGAATAACAAACCAAATTATCAAACCAACTAAAATGGCAATCGCTGCTTGGATAGGCTTAAATGGCATAGGTCAAAATCCTTATGCTATTAAATTATAGCTATTGGAAAACATGCTTTAGCTAACAAGAGCTAAATGCAAAAGTGATGTACTCATACTAATTATTTTATAAGATATATATGTCTAGTGTTCTATTGATTACTGTTTTTAACATATCTCTTTAGATTATAAAATGAGTAGATAATGAAAGTTTTGGATAAACACAGTAAGAGATTGCAGGTATGGGTAATAAAAAAGAGTGCGTCTCATGAGGCACTCTTTTTTATTGCAGTCTTAACTTATGATATTGGTATTTGAAACAGACTATTATTTTCAAACATCTACTCTAAAAACCAATTGAAAAATTTACTTAAAAGCATTCAGCCGACTAGATAGCTGATTGATAATTTGATCAATCTCTTCGTTGGCCTCACCCTCATTATCCAAGTTGCCATTTGGCGTTAGTTGATTCATAACCTCAGGGAGCAACTCTGCAAGACCTTGGCGCACCTCTACATCATTGGTACCTGTATGCGCGGCTACTTTCTGAATTTCATTTTCATCAAATAAACGACTGATGTCATCAGGATCAAGGTTATCGTTGGTTTCTTGACTACTCATCCAAGAACGCGCTTTGCTTTCGTGACCCATCGCAGTGATTTTTGATAATGCACCACTCAAACCGCCATTACGCTTAATCCAGCTGAGCACCATAGGCATAAGTGCCGCGATCAGCATACTTTTCCCGCCCATACTACCTTGCTGCTGCTGATTGCTACCTAACACGCTTCCTAAGATATCTCCCAAACCACTAGCACCGCTACCGCTCTGACCACCAGCAAGACCACCGATGATATCATCTAAACCAAAACCATTATCTGCTTGGCTACTTGGCTTTTGTGTATTATTACTAGTCTGAGCCATTCCACCCAACACGCTACCCAACACACCACCTAAGCCAGCAGTATTGTTTGAACCCGTACTATGATTAACGGTATTACTTTGGTTATCTTCTGGATTCATCGCACTACGGGCGACTTGGCTCACTAAATTACCTAATAAACTCATACACTACTCCTGTTCTGCTCATATTATTTATTGTTAAAAATTTGGGCGTGTCCTCATACTTTATTCAGAAAGACGCAGCTGAAAAAATCCGCCATGTATTAGCAAAATACATTCAGAAAATAGCCCTCTATTATCTTTTAGTAACACTTACATTAGCCAAAATACGCAACTCTCTCCATTGGTCAGCACTTACTTGGTCGCGAAATACAGTTACTGATAAAGAACGCTGATACGGCTCTACGATATTGAATTCAAAACTCATTACCCACCGATAAGCATGCACAGTAACCAATTGTGCCTGCCATAGCTCATCACCATGAGCAGTGCGAATCATCAGCTGCCAACCTTTATCAGTACGCTGACTAAGCGGCGGTTGGCTCATATGCAGCGGCATAGGTCTTGATAATATCAGATAAACAATAACCATCACTGTGACTATCACAATAAGCACATACTGCCACAACATTAACGTAGCAAACCATGCAATTATCATCATCACGCTCGCTAAACCAATATATAGCAGCAAGCGCAAGTAACTGGTAGGCTGAATAGCAGTGTCAATGCGTAGAGATGTCAACGAGGTCATAGTCAAGTACCAGTACAAATATGAAGCTATTATGCAAATCTAAAACTCATACTGCCTGACCAAGTATCAAGCCAAGCTTTTTGTATGACGCCATGTCTTTATTTTATTAACTAAAGCCCATACGTCATCATTTTCTGGACGATCTTGATTGGTAAAATAATCCAACAAGTCAGGGTCTTCGTGCGTCAGCATTTCTGCAAATGTAGCTTGTTCAGCAGCATCTGCGGTTAGGTATAACTCTTTGACATAAGGGTCAATATAAAAATCTAACTCTTTTAGTCCGCGGCGCGCTTGATAAATAATACGACGCTGTTCATTGGTTGGTTCTGGCTGATTGGTCATAAAGCTACCTTTAATGATTAAATTTATTTTTTATATTATATTTAAGCGATGTGCTCATCTAACGCTGGTACTCAGACAGCTGATGCCAGAGCGCAATTGATTGCTGCATCATCGCCACATTATGGGTTCGAATGATACTGGCACCTTGTTGTAACGCAAAAATGCCAGCTGCTGTACCTATCATATCTCGTTCTGCTGCTTGAGTCATCGCAACTGCTTTAACGCCACTGTTGGTTAATACTTCTGCTAAAAAACGCTTGCGTGAAATACCAAACATCATCGGTAAACCAAGTGCCTGTAAGCGGCTCAATTGACTTAGTAATGCGCAGTGATGCTCATAGTTTTTAGCAAAACCAAAACCTGGGTCGATAACCAGTTTGTCACGCTTGACACCGATGCTAGTCACTTCATCAACACGAGCTAATAACTCGGTACTGACATCGTTTATCACATCATTGTACTGTGCCAAACTATTCATTGTTGTGGGCTCACCGCGCATGTGCATGAGCATAACTGGTATATTAAGTTCAGCAGCTAATATGGCGGCACCCTCACGTTTAAGCGCTCTTACATCGTTCCAGATATCAGCACCTGCTTCGAATGCAGCTGCCATGACCGCTGGATTACTGGTATCAATAGACAGCCAAATATCATGACCGAAATTTTTTCGTATAGCTTTGACAACTGGTATAACACGCTTTATCTCATCACTAGTGGCTACCACATCAGCATTTGGACGAGTAGATTCACCACCAATATCAATAATAGTGGCACCTTCCGCTATCATTTGCTGACAATGATCAACTGCCTTATCTATAGCAGTAAACTGTCCTCCATCTGAGAATGAATCTGGTGTAACATTGAGTATGCCCATAATATGCGGCTGCGACAAATCTAAAGTTTTATCACGGCTAGATATTTGGTAAGTGGGTAAAGATTGGAATAGTGACATCAATAATCCATCATAAGTAAATATGTAATGTGGTTTTAATTCTTACTAGGTACTCTCATGATACCAGTAAATCTTATACTGTTCTAAACCCTTAATAAAATGACAGCAATAAAAAAGCCCTTTATGAAAAAGGGCTTTTTTAATTAACGTATTAAATCTAACTTCAATGTCTGTAAACTTACATCGCAGGTAATGGCGGCGGTGTTGGGCCTGTCGTTTTCACATCATTTTTTGACAGATTTACTTCATTGGGCTGATAGACTCTTGGTGGGCGTGGCTCTTCACCTGCTAATATATCTTGCAACTGATCACGGTCAATCGTTTCCCACTTCATCAATGCCTCAACCATAGCATGCATTTTCTCTTGGTTACCTTCGATAAGCTCACGAGCGATATCATACTGCTCTTCTAGCATACGACGTACTTCTTCATCCACTTTTTGCTGTGTGGCTTCAGAAATCGTACGATTACTAGAGCCAAAATAGCCCTGTGAACTATCTTCATCTTCGTACACCATAACACCAAGTGCATCAGACATACCATATTTGGTAACCATAGCTCGCGCCATTTTGGTTGCACGTTCAAAGTCGTTTGAGGCACCCGTTGACATCTGATTGATAAAGACTTCTTCAGCGATACGACCACCGAATAAGATTGCAATATCATTTAACATCTTAGATTTATACATGCTAGTTTGATCATGCTCAGGCAACTGCCAAGTAACACCAAGAGCAAAACCACGCGGCATAATCGTTACTTTATGTACCGGATCTGTGCCAGGTAGCAACTCAGCGACTAAGGCATGACCTGACTCATGATAAGCTGTTGCACGGCGCTCTTCTTCACGTATAACCATAGACTTACGCTCAGGACCCATATAAAGCTTGTCTTTCGCATCTTCAAAGTCATTCATATCGACACTAGTCTTGTTGCGACGCGCCGCAAACAGTGCTGCTTCGTTAACCAAGTTGGCTAGCTGTGCACCACTGAATCCAGGTGTGCCACGAGCAAGTGCATTGGCGTCCACACCAATAGTGTTTGGTAGCTTCCTCAAGTGGACTTTTAAGATTTGCTCACGGCCTTTGATATCTGGCAAGCCAACTTGTACCTGACGATCAAAACGACCTGGACGTAGCAATGCTTTATCAAGAACGTCTGCACGGTTAGTCGCGGCAATTACAATAACGCCTTCATTACCTTCAAAGCCATCCATCTCAACCAATAGTTGGTTCAGCGTCTGCTCACGCTCATCATTACCGCCACCCATACCAGAGCCACGATGACGACCGACTGCGTCAATCTCATCAATAAAAATGATACATGGTGCGCTTTTTTTCGCTTGTTCAAACATGTCACGTACACGAGATGCACCAACACCAACAAACATCTCAACAAAGTCAGAGCCTGAAATTGAGAAAAATGGTACTTTAGCCTCACCAGCAATGGCTCGTGCCAATAGTGTCTTACCAGTACCAGGTGGGCCTACCATCAAAATACCACGTGGAATGGTTGCACCAAGTTTGGTAAATTTATCTGGATCACGTAAAAAGTCAACGACCTCTACCACTTCTTCTTTGGCTTCTTCACAACCAGCTACATCTTCAAAATCGACATTAATCTGGTCTTCAGTCAGCATTTTAGCTTTAGATTTACCAAAGCTCATTGGGCCGCCACCTTTGCCGCCAGCACCACCTTGCATATTACGCATGAAGAATAAGAACAGTCCGATGATCAATAGAATCGGGAAACTGGCGATCAGTAGTTGCATCAATACGCTTTGACGCTTTGGTGCAGTCCCTTGAACTTCGACTTGGTTTTCACGCAGCAATGGCATAAGCTCGTCATCTGACACAGCAGGTCTAATGGTCTCAAAAGATGAACCATTTTTCTTCTCGCCAGTGATCTCTTCACCGTCGATTTCAACACTGGCTACTTGGTTTTCTGACACAGCGGTCACAAACTCAGAGTAGTTAAGGCTATCCGGCTCAGATGATTGATCAAAGCCGCTAAACACCAGTACTAAAACGCCGATTACCACCAGCCACAATAAGGTATTTTTTACCATGTCGCTCACTAGTTATTCCCATCCCTTACTTATTGGTGTGTTTATTAAACACGTGACGTCTATAAACGTAATACTCATTTTTGATAACTTTTTCAACACTAGAATCTTATGACCCATAACTTATGCATATTAAACTATTTATCAAAACAGATATAACATATGATAAATATCAATAACATATGACTCTATCATAGATGAGCTTATCAAGCGCTTATTGTCAGACGACTTTGCCTAAAACAAAGTTAATATACCATGATATGTGGTACTAACCTGCATAATTCAAGCAGATTTCACTATTATTCAATCAACGATTGTAATGAGTTTAATATATCAATTAGATATATTTTATGGTGACACAATATCTCATTTGCAATAGTAGTAACTCATCGCAGTCCAAACTACTTAATAGCTACCCAAAACATCTCTTTTGATCGTGGTCGTGAAGCGCCTGGTTTGATACTACGAATTTTACTAAAATCATGCTGCATCTGCTTGCGTAATTCTTGCGTTCCTTCACCTTGAAACACTTTCATAATAAGCGCGCCACCTTCTGGTAAGGTTGCTAAAGCAAAGTCCACTGCCAATTCACATAAGTACATCATACGTGGTTGATCGATAGCACTGTTACCGGCTGTATTCGGTGCCATATCAGACAACACCACATCAACTTGTCTATCACCAACCTCTGCCATGATGTTATCAAACACCTCTGCTTCACGAAAGTCGCCTTGAATAAAGGTAACATCAGGCAACGTATCCATAGCCAAAATATCAGAAGCAATCAAGATGCCTTGCTCGCCTACCAACTGACCAGCTACTTGCGACCAACTACCAGGAGCACTACCTAAATCTACGACTGTCATACCTTTTTTAATCAGGTTAGTTTTTTCATTGATCTCTAATAATTTATAAGCAGCACGGGCACGATAGCCTTCTTTTTGAGCCTTTTGCACATAATGGTCATCAATATGCTCTTTCATCCAAGCGCTGCTACTCTTTGACAGCTTTTTATTTTCGATACGCGTGGCCAAAATACCTGCTCCTATTACATTACAAAACATGAATACATATTCATTCAATAGCCATTCATTTATCAAATAGATTTTTTAGATGAGCTCAATGATTTTAAAGCAATCATCAATCAGGTCATAAACTTATTTTATAGTGTCAAACTGATCAAATTCTATGGGTTAAAACACTGTTTTATAAGACAGTAGCGTTTATAATGTGACTAAATATTTAGTTTAACATTTTCATCACGTAAAATCGTGCAAAATCCTGCTGATATCATGCAATCTGACTATAGATTATCTATAATGGTCACCAACTGCTTTTAATAGCACTGTCTTTTATTTTTACCAACACCTAGGAACTCTATGCAACTCGATAATGCTACAATCAAACGCCTAAGAGGCATTGGTCACGAACTCAAACCAATTGTGATGATTGGCAATAAAGGTATCACTCCGACCATTACTGAAGAAATCGATCGCGCTTTATCGGATCATGAACTTATTAAAGTAAAGCTGCCAGCAGGAACAAAAGAAGAGCGTGACATCGTGGGAGCTGAACTTGCAGCAGCAGCGAATGCGTCTTTGGTTCACTCTATCGGTCGTATGGCATTGTTATTACGCCAAAACCCAAATGCCAACCCGAAACTGTCTAACCTCGCACGTCACGCGTAGTATTTCTTTTATATCCACTTAATGTGCATTTTACTATCCTAAATGATTTATAAGACAGATAAATCATTTAGGTAGTACATAAAAGCCGCGATGCAATTTTGCTCGCGGCTTTTATGCTATATATATATATCCTATTTCATACTTATCGCTTACCCTAAATAGAATTTTTTATAAAAATGAAAGCAGTTAGCAGATAAGATATTTTATGATTCTTATTTTTAAATGTTGGACGTTATCAAATTATGAGCCAAACTTTTCATTTATGCTTAGCAAATGACACAATAGTAGCTGATGCAAAACAGCTTAATAGCACTATAGATGAACTAAAAAATATTCGTATTGCTGTTAGCCTTACAGTGATCCACCAACCAGTAATGTGTTTACAGTTTAATTATCAAATTAGCTTACCTACTCCATCTTTGATAAGCCAACTCAACTGGCCAACCTGGAAGGTAGAGCAAGTTGGCTTTGCTGACTACTTATGGGAGGAGACTTGCCTTGAGTGCTTTATCGCTGGCGATCTAATTAATAATAATCGTATAGATAAAAACACATCACCCTATATTGAAATCAATGCCAGTCCAGACGGTCGTTATGCACTTTATCAATTTGAAAGCTACCGCAAGCCCGTAATTCTGCCACCTACGCCTCTGATGCTAACAGACAATAAAACACGTGCTTCTATTGATTGGAGCGGCTATATCAAACCAGCCATAACCCTAACACAAACTAAGACATCTGAACCTTCATCGAAAACCTCCAAACCTATTGATTTTGAACAAAGCTTCAATATACCTATAACCCAAGTATCTAATAACAAATATGCCATGTATGGCACGCCTATCGAGTACATACACCCCTGTGTTATTTTATGGCTAAATAAAACTGCTCTATACTTTGCAGTCTCTCATCCGACACCGCCTGATTTTCATAATTGCCATTACTGGTCAAAAGGTGAAATTTAACTCGGCTAGGCTGTACTCTCATTCGAATAATGGTTGTAACAACTAGGACACATCTTAGGTTATTAAAACCACCTTTTCTAATCAATACTCAAGCAACAAAAAGCCTAACACTCTCAATTAAAACCTGCTACTCAAAATAAAAAACTCAGTAATGTTATAAACAACATTACTGAGTCTAGAGAAAGTGTTCAATTGAATACACTCATATGCGTAGCTAACTGACTACTAACTATTTGTCAGCCATAGCAAGATAGATACCACGATTTGATGCATCATCAACGTATTTTGAATCACGCCATGTCGTATAATTATGATGACCACTGTATGGGCTTATACTGTTTTGACGGAAGTCAGATACCCAGTCATTACCATCAAATATTTGAATATGACCATGTGGACGTCTTGAGGTTCGATCGTAAACAACCACATCACCGACTTGTGGTTGCGTATCGTTACTAATTTTAGTAAAACCAGCTTGCGCTAGCGTGCCACGAGAGGCGTATTGATAGGCTGAAGGATTAGGCGTAAATTCATAACCAGCTGATTGCAGTGCTTTACGTACATAACGAGCACAATAACCAGAACTTCTAGATAAAGCAGCTCGCGATGCATTTGCTGCTGCAATAGCAGGCGCTGAATAACGATCAGGAACAAGACTTGCTTGCTGCTGACGCTGCTCATAAGACAAACGGCTGGTCAACGAAGCAAGCTGATATTCTTTTTGCTTAGCATGTGCGCTTAAACTATCGATGGCTTGGCTGATCTCATCATTACTATATACATGAGCACCACTTTTAGTGCTATAGATGTTGCTACTAGAAGCGTAGTTCGCAGTAGGAACAGTGGATCTACTATGACTCAAGGTATTATTTGGCTGAAAGGTGGTTTCGACAGCACCATTTGCCTGTGCTATACCCATTCCCAATACTGACAAAATTAATAAAGCTTGTTTCATAAATTTACTACCTATTGTTAATACCAGACCGCTCGTCATCCATAACGAAGCATCAATTAAGTTAGGAGGATATAATCATTAAACAAACATGATAAAATCCTAATTACAACATTTCGCTCTTTCTTCTGTAATGACTAATACAGATATAAATATCTGACTAGTCAGCTCTCACACAAATCGTTTAACATATATCTCTTTAGCATATCTGTTATGAGTATCGATTTTGTCACCTATTAGATGAGTCATTACGATGTCAAAAAAACAACCTAATCGGCTTGCCCAGCTTATCGATCACCAAGCTTTTGCTGGTAGCGCACTACCTCAAACACTTGCTGATAATATGCGTCTATATATACAAACGACCAATGAGGTAAAAGAGCTATTGGTAGACTGTCTACCTGAGGAAATCCTCAATACCTGTTGGGTCGTAGGTTTCACTTCTGAACAGTTAATACTCAGTGTTGGCTCAATAACTGCTGCGAATCACATCCGTTATCTACAAAATGCTTATTTGCAAGTACTAACAGAGCAATCAATTACATTTAAACAACTCAAAAAAATCCGCGTCGTAGTCGTTAGTAAATCGAATAATAATCACTCATCTAAGCAAGCATCAACACTCTCAACAGAATTTTCTAAGGCTGATAAAGCTAATGAAAATCAGGTGCTTAGCCAAAACATAAAACGGACTATATCACAGGCTGCAGAGCATGTCACCACTGATGAAAACCTCAAAAAAGCACTATTACGCTTAGCAAAACATTAAAAAGACTCGGCTGTTTAATGTAAAGTTATGTAAATAAGAATGTAAAAATCGAATAAAAACAATGGAAGTTTGTAATGGAGCAAATAAAAAAAATCATCTGTTGGCTCTATTCATAATATGAATAGAGCCAACAGATGATTTAAAAACTATCTACAGCTTTTGCATACTCTAGCTTAGAGTAAAGCTATCAAAATAATATTGAGTGTGTATTCATATTTTTTAATATTATAAAGATGTAATTATAGACGCCGTATGTAATATTGCGTCAATGTTTCGATACTTCCTGTATATTCCCCTCTTCACGCTTCAACAACTAGCCCTTTCATCGGTAAATATTCAATAGGACAGGTTACATTGTCATCAAAAGTTACAATTTCAAAGTTATCATGGTTAGATAAAATCTCTCGCACCAATAAGTTATTTAACGCATGACCAGATTTGTAAGCGTTAAAACGACCTATAATTGGATAACCAATCAAATATAAATCACCCAAGGCGTCTAAAATTTTATGGCGAACAAACTCATCATTAAAACGCAAACCTTCTTCGTTAAGAATGTTTGCCTCATCAATAACAATAGCATTGTCCATACTGCCACCCAATGCCAAGTTATTCTGACGTAGTGCTTCAATATCACGTAAAAAACCAAAAGTACGTGCCGAGCTCAATTGCTCAATGAAGTTTTGCGTAGAAAACTGTAGTTGTGCATGTTGAAAGTCTTTATCGATGGCAGGATGATCAAAATCAATTTCAAAATTCAACTCAAACCCTTCATAAGGGCGCAACTCTGCCCATTTATCATCCACTTTCACTCGTACTGGTCGTACAATCTTAATGAACTTTTTTGCAGCTTCTTGTTCACACAACCCAGCATCAAGTAACAGTGCAACGAAAGGCGCTGCACTACCATCCATAATAGGTATTTCAGCGGCAGAAACACGGATTAAAAGATTATCGACTCCAAGTCCAGCAATCGCACTCAGCAAATGCTCGACCGTACCAACCCGTGTACCACCAAATACAAGATTAGAGGACATCATGGTATCTTGTACCAAAAAAGCACTGGCTGGAATAGCTTGACTGCCTTCGATATCAGAACGCTCGAAAACAATACCAGTATTCACTGGCTGTGGATGAAACTCCAAGTCAACAGGCTGACCACTATGAAGACCTGTACCTGTCACAGCTATCGCAGTTTTTATAGTTCTTTGGTTCATGACTGTCTTCTCACATATTTTGTTACAATTGCCATAGTGTACCATTACAGACCACTAGTTCGCCACAGTTAAAACCTGCTATTTTTCTTATCTCCTTGATTGATAACACTTATCACACCAAGCTGAAACTATTTTCATGATCTAAAAACATAATTATTCCTATGTATGTAGCCATATTAAAGTCGATATTTATTATCGAGATATGTCTTATGCTACTACTCGTTAATAATTAGTGGTTCTTAAAATGCTACCTCTATAGTCAAAGAAATCTAAAATGGGTACAAGGTAATCGACTACAGATTGTACAGGTAATATATCTAAGAAGGTATAACACCCTAGCAACTTAGTAGTTCACCGACTATATCTATTACAAGGATCATAGAATAACGCTTTTGCAAACAGATATACTTTATCTATAACCACAAAAAAGCCAGCGATTAACGCTGGCTTTTGCAGTTCATGATACCTAAAAATACTATTTATTTTGTTGGCGTTTTAGATAATCTTGAATACTGTTGGTTTTAGTTTTAGGCTGCTCTTGTGATGGGTTCGAACGAACAGTACTATCTTGATACATCTTAGCTTGAGACTGTTTTTGGCTATTTAGCGCACTGGTATGCAAGTTAGGATCAACTGGCTGAGTACTGTTCACAGAAGGTACAACTTGTTCCGCTACTTCAGGATCCTTACCGGCGTTTTCATCTAAAGTCAAACCTGTTGCAATAACAGTCACATGTAAATCATCACCCATTTTTTCATCAATGACTGAACCATAAAAAATATGAGCATCATCAATATCAGTAATCTCTTCCACTATTATGCTGATTTTGCTCATTTCATCTAGCGATAACGACTCAGAAGAAATAACGTTAACCAATAGACCCTTAGCATTCTCTAAACGCAAATCATCAAGTAATGGTGATCTGATGGCTTTTTCCGTCGCTTGACGTGCACGATCGTCCCCACTTGCACGGCCAATACCCATCATTGCATGACCTTTAGCAGTCATCGCAGTACGAATATCGTTGAAATCGATATTAATCATACCTTCGCTAGCGATGGTTTCAGCAATACCTTGCACCGCATGCAGTAGTACATCATCCGCTTTTTTAAACGCGTCTTGCATAGAAATATTGCCGTACACACTCATTAATTTATCATTTGGAATAGTAATGATAGAGTCAACGAAGTTAGTTAGCTGCTCGATACCGGCTTTCGCCGCCTTGATACGCTTACCGCCTTCAAATTTAAATGGTGTGGTCACAACCGCTACCGTCAATACTTCCATTTCCTTAGCAATACGAGCAACCACTGGTGCTGCACCTGTACCTGTACCGCCACCCATACCAGCCGTAATAAACACCATATCTGAATGTTCGAGTAATGCACGGATAGATTCTTCTTCGCTTTCTGCCGCTTCACGACCAACTTCTGGGTTTGCACCTGCACCTAGACCACGGTTGGTTTTTGCACCCAGCTGTAGTTTATGCGGCGCAGTTAGACGATCAAGTGCTTGTTTGTCCGTATTGGCACAAACAAACGTTACACCTCTAATTCCTTGTTGTACCATATGTTCAACTGCATTACCGCCACCGCCGCCAACACCGAATACAGTGAAGCTCGCTTGGCCGTTATTTTGAAGCTGGTTATCATCTGGCATGGTGTATTTTGACATAAAAAAGATTCTCCAGTTGCAGATAGCGTGATGATTAATACGTGGTAACGCACTCATATGGCGCACTATCGACATACTATATATAAATGTATTTAAATAAAATAGGGCTATGGCTTAATATTTTAGCGTAGATGACAATAGGTCATCATTACACAAATCATTACTTTTTATATTACTTCATTTTTTGCTTAAATAATTTAAGTCTATTCTACAAAGTGCTAGCTTTCTTGGCATTTTATCAAGAAACACTATAGTATTTTTTTTAGTACACTCGCAAAACGTTGCCCCGCACTTTGAAAAATACTCGTGACTCTATTTTCCTGAAGGGCTTCAGGTTCGCTTTTTTCACTACGACGGAACTGCTCGCTTTGACTATATAGTAGTGTACCAAATGCCGTTTGATAAGTACGATCGTTAACCTGAATATTCAACTGCTTGAATGATTCATCATTATCAAACTGGTTATACGCACTAATTGCAGGATGCGTATTGGTCAACACGACTGGCATTTTGAGTAGTTTCTTAGCAAAAGGTATCATACCTTTGATCACGCTACCGCCACCAGTAAGAACGATACCTTTATCAATATAGCCAATTAAGTCGGCCTCATGTAGCTGACGAGCAACTTCCGTAAATATTTGGATATAGCGAGCCTCAATAATACGAGCTAAATTATAAATATTGATATTGATCTCGTCACCTGACCCTTGTGGTTTAAAGAGAAAGAATGAGCTGGGATCAACACTATGTACATCAGCAGTACCATGAGTCTTTTTGAGCTTTTCAGCTTCAATCATTGAGATACCAAAGTCAGCAGAAATATCCATAGTAACTTCATGGCTACCAGTCGCAATACAATGGGTAAATATCAGTTTATTTTCTTTATAAACACAAATGCTGGTGGTGCTCGCACCAATATCTACCAAACACACACCCTGTTGGCGCTCATCGCTCATTAGGCTATATTCAGCACTGGTCACAGCATCAAAAACGATATGATCAATACCAACGTCACAACTTTGCAGTAACTTCTGAATATTTTGGCGACTAGATACTGGCATCATCATCATGTGATACATCACAGTAATATTATGTGCCATTGTCTCAATAGCATCATCAACTATAAAATCTTGATCGTTAACATAAATACCTTGCTGACAACAATGCATCAAGTAATAGTCTGATGGTAGATCTCGTGACTTAGCGTTTGACAAAGCTTGTACCATATCTTTAGCACGTACTACGTCATCCTCTACTTGCACTTCACCTGCACTATTTTTACTAAATAACTCAGGTGTTGCCAATGTCAGCCACACACTATGTACACGGCAATTGGCTGTATCTTCTGCTTCTTGAATAGCTTGCTTAATAGCTCCCTGCAAACGTTCTCGATGCTTTATTTGACCTTGATAAAAATCACTATTTTTAACTTGTCCCACGCCCAAAATGCGGATGTCTTTTGCAGAGACAACGCTACCGATAACGACATAGACTGCCGTGGCACTTAGATGGACAACAACCAGATTTTCAGTATTTTTCATGGTACCAGACAAATTATTATCGCTAAACAGGAGACCAAATGACGTCTCCATTAGATCATTTAAAAAAGCGCTATCAATACACTATAATGTAGTGTATTCAGTGCTAAATACTATCGAAACTGCTAAAACTAAAAAGTTTCATCGTTCTTTATTTTCTACTATCTATACTCTTTCATATATCTATAGCGCTACTATTTTTTAAGAAATAGTAAAACCATTTTTATAACGCAAATCTACCGATTGAATCTCATCTTGACGCTCGCTTAGTTGGTTACTAAGCAACTGACTCAAATTTAATAGTTTTTGTGCGGTATTTTCATTATCTACAATAATACGTAGCCCACTATCAAAACGAATCAACCATGTCATTCTTGGTGACAAAATAATATCTTCGACTTGCATACCAAGTGGCGAATACCAATCATTGACTTGCTGCATTTGCTGCATAATAACTGGTGCTTGACGTATTTCACCTTGCAAAGTAGCAAATTTTTCTTGCCTCAAGTCTCTGCTATCTGCAGGAACGAATACAGCACCTTTTGCATCAACCAAACGCTCTGTACCAAAATTAGCCACTGCTTGTTTCGGTAATGCAGTCACAACAATACCACGCTGCCAATCACGAGAAACGCTTACTTGGTCAACCCAAGCCAGACCAATGGATATATCTCTCAGTGCCTGCAGATCAGAGGTAAAAAAACTACTCACCTCTTGCTGATCCATTATTTGTTGCAATGAGCGATATTGAACGTCTGTCAAACCTTCATGATTGACATGAATAGCAGCTGGCGGCGCATCACGTAATGCTTTCCCACCCATAATCAATATTAGGACTAGCAATCCTAGTACCATGGCCATAAAAAAATATCTGACCGTGTTTGGTACTTGAAGCTTGTTTTGTGGGCGACGGGTTTTATCACTCATCAAGTCAGTTACCTTGTTGACAGTTTGAGCCATAACGACCTTTACCCCTATATTTGCATAATAATGATCATGCTAATTATTAATTTGAGTATGCCTATAGTGCGCAGAAGCCTATTGAGTCGATATATTATCAAAGTCTTTGACTAAAACAATTTATATGATGCTATTAAACACATTTAAACGTAACATTTTTCTTAACTTACGGCTTATATTCACAAAATAACATAAACATTGCCCATAGTGGCCTATAACATACAATATTAACGTATTTTATGATCAAACAATAGCCTAACGCTTACTGGTAACAACGAATTTACACAAGTTTACATGAAGCTGTGGTATAGCAGTTCTAGCGATACATTAACGTATGCGTATCCCTATTTTTAACATAGAAATAGGCTTTAGACTTGTTCAAATCAATATATGTACCAGTAGTAAAAACTTCACTATAACGTTTGCGCCAAAATATGCCAGCATAGAGTATCAAAGTCCATACCTCGAGCCTTAGCGGCCATCGGAACCAAGCTGTGACTAGTCATACCTGGTACAGTATTGATTTCCAGTAACCAAAAATTTCCTGCAGCATCTTGCATAGCATCGATACGACCCCATCCTTTTGCTTCAACAGCCCTAAATGCTGCTAGACTCAAATCCTGTAAATGTTTTTCATCGGTAGCGCTCAACCCGCAAGGAATATAATAGCTCGTATCATTACGGTTATATTTGGCTTCAAAGTCATAAAAATTCGTAATATCAGCGGGCTCTAGACGAATAACGGGATACGCCTCATCATCGATGATGACAATTGTAAACTCGCGCCCAGTGATCCAACGCTCAGCCATTACCGCATCACCGCACTGCACAGCAGTTGCATAAGCAGCAGGAAGCTCATCAAGATTATTGACTTTCGTCATACCAATGCTTGAGCCTTCGTGAACGGGTTTGATAATCAATGGTAGTCCTAGCATGTTGACCACTTGCTGCCAGTCAGTATCTGCGGTCAGTAATGAAAAGGGCGCTGTCGCCAAACCACAACCTTGCCACAACTGCTTGGTGCGTACTTTGTCCATACCTAGTGCTGATGCCAAGATTCCTGAACCAGTTTGTGGAATATCAAACCATTGCAACACGCCTTGCAACAAACCATCTTCGCCACCGCGACCATGCAAAACGTTGAACACGCGATCATACGCACGTAACTCAGTGATGTCTTGGTGCTTAGGATCAAAATGCGTGGCATCAACTCCTTGGTTCTGCAATGCTTGCAATACCGCTGCACCACTGTCTAAAGAAATAATACGCTCATTACTACTGCCACCGTAGACGACTGCAACTTTACCAAACTGACTAGCATCTTTTACATTACTGTTCATATTGTTTGAAACCCCTGCATTTTCAGCAGTATCTATGGCTTCATGTTTTGTATTCTTCTGATCATTATTTGTCGTCATAAGGACAGTTCCTAAAGTTCTTTTAGCTTACTTGATGTAAAGGTTATTTGCAGCCAAATCAACAGCGATCTGTCCTACATTACCAGCACCTTGGGTAATCAGCATATCATTGGCTTTCAATAAACGCTGCATTACAGGCGCCAAATTGTCTTTATCTACAATCGTCGGCTCAACTTCACCACGTAAACGAATACTACGTGCCAACGACTTGGTATCAGCACCTGCAATCGGCGTTTCACCTGCTGAATATACATCTAATAATAATAGCTCATCGACGCTTGATAGCACTTCGACAAAATCATCGTAGCAGTCACGCGTACGACTGAAACGGTGTGGCTGAAATAACATGACTAAGCGACGATCAGGGAAACTTTGACGGGCAGCTTTGATAGTCGCATCGACTTCTTTTGGGTGATGACCATAATCATCAATCAATAGAACATTACCATCATCAATATCTACAGAAGCTTGCTGCTCAAAGCGGCGGCCAACGCCTTCGAACTTCTGAAGTGCACGGGTAATCGCTGCATCATCGACCCCTTCATCAGTCGCCATGGTTATAGCGGCCAGTGCATTATAGACATTGTGAGTACCAGGAATATTGAGTGTCAAACGTAATGGTTCACGGTCACGGCGCAAAACAGTAAAGTGCGTCTTGGTGCCTTCAGTGACTAGGTCAATACCCTGCACATCATTAAAAGGCTCGAGTCCGAAGGTTAATACAGGTCGACCGATGTCATCAATCATCGCGTAAAGTTCTGGGTCATCACCGCATACCACTGCCAAACCATAAAACGGCATGTTTTGTAAAAACTGAATATAAGCCGCTTTTAGCTTATCAAAACTGTTCTCATAGGTTTCCATATGATCTTGATCGATATTAGTTACGATCGCAGCCATAGGGTGCAAAGATAAAAAAGATGCATCAGATTCATCGGCTTCTGCAACTAAAAAACGACTGCTACCTAGTGCCGCATTTTTACCAGAGGCATTTAATTTACCACCGATGACATATGTAGGATCGAGCTGACCTTCTGCCATCATCGTAGTGAGCAAACTAGTCGTTGTGGTCTTACCATGAGCACCTGCAACAGCAATACTGTGGCGATAGCGCATCAACTCGCCCAGCATATCCGCGCGACGTACCACTGGCAAGCGTGCCTCAAGCGCAGCTTTAATCTCAGGGTTACTACGGTCAATCGCTGATGATACGACGATAACATCCGCATTGGCGATGTTTTTTGAGTCGTGACCAATGGATATATCAATACCAATTTGCTGTAGACGACGTGTAACTACACTCTCAGCAATATCAGATCCACTGACTTCATACCCTTGATTACTCATCACCTCTGCAATGCCACACATTCCTGAACCACCAATACCTACAAAGTGTAAATGCTGAATACGGCGCATTTCTGGTATTTCAATCAAACGCTTAGGTAAAGCTTTTGCAGAAGTAGGCATAAGAAATTCTCTTTATTAAAGGCGAGTAAAATGTAGTAAATTAAAATAATTGGTCATAAAAATAGCCGCTGATAGAATCACAAACTATAGGGCTTGCCAAATAATATCAGCAACCTGCTTACTGGCACTGCGATTGGCAAGAGCGTGACCTTTTTTGGCCATTGCTAAACAGCTCGCTCTATCAAGGGAAGAAAGCTCTTCACTCAAACGCTGTGACGTAAGCTCTGACTGGGGCAATAAAATCGCGGCATCATGTGAAGTTAGTGTCTTAGCATTGGCAGTTTGGTGATCGTCAACGGCATGTGGTAGCGGCACAAAAATAGCGGCGATACCGACATTCTGAATTTCCGTCACCGTCAATGCACCTGCGCGGCAAACAATAATATCAGCCCAATTATATGCTGCCGCCATATCATCGATAAACGGCTGTACGACAAACTTATGAATGCTTAAATCCTGCTCATCATAAGCCGCTTGTGTGGCTGCCTCATTATTACGACCACATTGGTGACGCACTTCAAAAGCATGATTCATCAGTGCCAATGATTTAGGCACTGTCTCATTCAATACTTGCGCGCCAAGTGAGCCACCAACCACAAGTAATTTAAGCGGTGAGCTATCATTGACATCATAGCGCACGGTTGGTTCATCGACCCCAGTAATAGCATTACGTACTGGATTACCAACTGTCTCTAATTTTGCATCAAGCTCACTATTGGCAAACGTATCCTCAAAGGCTTGCAATACTTTGGTCGCCATCTTAGACAAATAACGATTACTCATGCCAGCGATGGCATTTTGCTCATGGATAATCAGTGGCGTCTTGGTCAACCGTGCGGCAATACCACCAGGCGCGGTCACATAACCACCAAAGCCGACAACAATATCAATCTGATTGTTACGAATTACTTTTATAGCAGCCATCGTCGCTGCCAACAAAGTCACTGGCAGCTTTAATAAGCGCCCTATTCCCTTACCACGTAACCCTTGCATGTCGATAGCATGAAAACTATAGCCAGTTGGTTGAACCAAGCCATTTTCCATACCATTTGGGGTGCCTAACCAATGGATAACAGCACCGCGCTGAGTCAATTCTTCAGCCACTGCCAATGCAGGGAAAACATGCCCGCCTGTACCAGCAGCCATCATTAATATATGCGGTGTCTTCATGTATATCTGCCTATCTTTTTTGTTTATATAAAGAACTTATTACTCTACCAACATTCAAATCATCAACAAATAACGACTCTATAAAATATCGCATAGTATAGTGTAAATAGTGAGCTTATATATA
>NZ_JBQSVP010000008.1:0-53269 GCF_052376345.1 Psychrobacter sp. AOP5-GZ1-6
TCGTATTAGCAGGCATTTAATCTAAATGGCAGTTACACAGAATTCGGGATGGTCTCTGCGTATCCATAACGTCCGATGTACCAAACGTTTGCGACGTTCCCACGCTTCAAAAACTGTGTTATAGATAAAGTTCCAAATGACGGCTGTTACCGACATCATTACCGCGACGGGCAACGATTCTGATGCATCACTATGACTAAGTATCATCAATATAAGAGTAGATAAAATGATGGCGATTATTTCAAAGACAGTCACATATATTAGGCGACGTTTGAGTGGGGATAAAGTGATCAACCAAGACTCCAAAGCACCTGTATTTAAACAGTAAGGCGCATATCAAAGTATCGGTCCGTCCCGAGATAGAAAAAAGATAGGTTAAGTGCAGAGCCACGTTTTCCGCCTGCTACTATATTATACATTAGACAACATAAAAAACCAGACTGCCCATTTATAGAAGAATATAAAAAACCCCGCATCATGACGATACGGGGTTTTCTAGTTTTAGATGTAAGACTTTTAACTTTAGAAAGAAGCCTTACTGCATCAAAAATTAGCTCAATTGAGCAACATTAATTTTATCAGCTTCTTCAGTATACTCTTCCATACGGTCGAAGTTCATGTATTGATACACTTCTTCGCCCATGCTGTTTAGCATACCAGCATACTGCTGATATTCGTCATTAGTAGGCAGTTTACCAAGTACCGCTGCTACTGCTGCAAGCTCTGCAGAAGCTAGGTATACGTTAGCGCCTTGACCGAGACGGTTCGGGAAGTTACGGGTTGAAGTCGATACCGCTGTAGACTTAGGTGCGATACGTGCTTGGTTACCCATACATAGTGAACAACCTGGCATCTCAGTACGAGCGCCGGCTTGAGCGTAGATGTTGTAGTAACCTTCTTCCATCAACTGACGCGCATCCATTTTAGTTGGTGGCGCAATCCATAGACGAGTCTTGAGGCTTCCTGCTGGTACGTCTTTTAGCAGTTTACCAGCGGCACGGAAATGACCGATGTTAGTCATACATGAACCAATGAATACTTCATCAATGGTATCACCAGCGACGTCAGCTAGTGTCTTAGCATCATCTGGATCATTCGGGCAGCATAGGATAGGCTCTTTGATATCAGACATATCAATCGTGATATCGATTGTATACTCTGCATCTTCATCAGCACGCATTAGGCTTGGATTCGCTAGCCAATCTTGCATCTGCTCGATACGACGACTGATGGTACGTGCATCGCCATAGCCTTCTGAGATCATCCACTTAAGTAGCGTGATGTTTGAGTTTAGGTACTCAGTCACTGACGCTTCAGATAGTGTAATGGTACAACCAGCAGCACTACGCTCAGCTGACGCATCAGACAATTCAAATGCCTGCTCAGCAGTTAAGTCTTCTAGACCTTCGATCTCAAGAATACGACCGTTGAACTCGTTGATTTTACCTTTCTTATCAACGGTTAAATAACCTTCTTTGATTGCTTGATAAGGAATGGCATGTACTAGATCACGTAGCGTGATACCAGGCTGGCGTTCACCAACGAAGCGTACACGGACAGACTCAGGCATATCAAGTGGCATCACACCAGTCGCAGCTGCGAAAGCAACTAGACCAGAACCTGCTGGGAACGAGATACCCATTGGGAAACGAGTATGCGAGTCACCACCAGTACCGACGGTATCTGGAAGTAGCATGCGGTTCAACCATGAGTGGATGATACCATCACCTGGACGTAAGCTTACGCCGCCACGGTTCATGATAAAGTCAGGTAGTGTGTGCTGAGTTTCAACATCAACTGGTTTTGGATAAGCAGCAGTGTGACAGAATGACTGCATCACTAGATCCGCTTGGAAACCTAGGCAAGCCAAATCTTTTAGCTCATCACGCGTCATAGGACCAGTTGTATCCTGAGAACCGACCGTAGTCATTTTAGGCTCACAGTACATACCAGGACGTACGCCTTCTAGACCACAAGCTTTACCAACCATTTTTTGCGCTAGCGTGAAGCCTTTACCAGTATCAGCTGGCTCTTCTGGCTTAGCAAATACATCTGAATGACCAAGACCCATATACTCACGAGCACGATTGGTCAAACCACGACCAACGATCAATGGGATACGGCCACCAGCACGAACTTCATCAAGCAATGTTGGTGAATTTAGCTCAAACGTTGATAAGACTTCATCAGAGTCATGCTTAGTGATTTTGCCTTCGTATGGATAGATGTCAAATACATCACCCATGTTTAGGTTATCGACTGCCACTTTTTCGATTGGTAATGCGCCAGAATCTTCCATTGTATTAAAGAAGATAGGAGCGATATTGTTACCCAATACCAGACCGCCACCACGTTTGTTTGGCACGTTAGGGATGTCTTCACCCATCAACCACAATACTGAGTTGGTTGCAGACTTACGGCTAGAACCCGTACCAACAACGTCACCCACATACGCCAATTGATGGCCTTTTTTCTTTAGCTCTTCGATTTGCTTCATTGGGCCAACAACACCCTCTTCGTCAGCATTGATGCCGTCGCGAGAGTTTTTGTGCATAGCTAGTGAATGCAATGGAATATCAGGACGGCTCCATGCGTCTTGCGCAGGTGACAAGTCATCCGTATTGGTTTCGCCAGTCACTTTGAATGTCGTATAAGTGGTTTTTTCTGGCACTGCATCACGGTTCAAGAACCATTCAGCATCAGCCCAAGACTGAACAACTTCTTTTGCGATGTCATTACCAGCTTCTGCTTTTTCAGTCACATCATTGAACGCATCAAATACGAGCAAAGTCTTTTTCAATGCATCAGCAGCGTCTTGTGCTACTTCTGCGTCATCTAAGGCAGCAACCAATGGCTGAACGTTGTAGCCACCTTGCATCGTGCCCAAGATTTCAACCGCTTTTTTCTTGCTGATAAGTGGAGATGATGCTTCGCCCTTAAGGATAGCGGCTAAAAATGCAGCTTTAACGTAAGCAGCTTGGTCGACACCAGCAGGAATACGGTTTTCTAGCAAGTTCATCAAGAATGCATCTTCGCCTGCTGGAGGAGTTTTTAGTAGCTCAACCAACTCTGCTACTTGCTTTTCATTCAATGGTAGCGGAACCGTTCCTAGCTCAGCACGTTCTTCGACATGTTTACGATAAGCTTCTAACACAATAGTCGTCCTCGTCAGTTGGTGTTCAGTACATTACGTTGGGTAGTCAGTATGACAGCCTGCGTCCATGTACTAGGTGGAATAATTATCTGTGCAATCATAGCTTAAAATGCTCTAAATGTTAATGGCTCGACCTTGAAAAGGCTTATAATAAAGCCATATTGGACATTTATTATAAAAATAGTACTATCAATCATGAGCTTGAGTAGCTTTTTATGTTTAAGACTAGGGCGTGTTTGATATTCATAAATAGGCACTGCTGATAACTAAAATTGTTTTAGACAAGGAAAAAGTCGAAAATAATATAGATACCTTAGCAAGACTTACAACGCAGTATGGGACAATTTTAATATCAGCCTTGATAAACACTGCCCAATTTGACAGTTAAATAAATATGTTGTGACTGCTATACTTCTTTGCAAAATAGAATTTCATGAGCACATAATAAGTTAATGCTATTAAGGATATAATTATGGCTGACAATAATACTAACTATGACAATGGTCTTAAGGTACGTACCGATGTCATGGGTGAGCAACATGTGAAGCGCTCACTTGATGCTGCTACAGGATTTACCCAGCCGCTGCAAGACTGGATTATAGAACACGCTTGGGGCAGTACTTGGCAAGATGATTCGGTATTGCCACGCAAGTATCGCTCATTAATTACCATCTCATTTTTAATTGCCCAAAAAAGCCCAAACGAGTTGAAAGGTCACATACGTGGCGCCATTAACAATGGCGCTAGTGTCGCTGAAATTAGAGAGGTGCTGATGCACAGCTTGCCATACTGCGGTGCACCTGCCACTCAAGAAGCATTTCGTGCCGCCATAGATGTACTGAATGAGATGGAAATTGATATAGATATTTAAAACTATGGTAGAGAAACAAGTCGTAGTAATCTTAACAATATTGTTTAAAAGTTGACGACCAAATTTCTGCTATAATATCTGCACTCATAAAATATTCTGACAATCCCATAAACCCTTATAATATAAAGGGTTAAGAGACAAATTCATTATGACAACTGCCGTACAAACACATGTACCTGCTGCTAGAGCCAAACCAAAAAAAGCCATTCAAGGCGAAAAACTGCGTGGTTACGATAAAGTTGCACGTATCCCAATTAAAGTAATCCCGACCGTCGAGGCGAAGAAAAAGCCAGATTGGATTCGGGTCAAGATGTCATCACCTGCTGAAGTGGCTCGTATTAAAGCTACTCTACGTGAGCAGAAGCTATACACAGTCTGTGAAGAAGCTGCTTGCCCTAACCTGCCGCAGTGCTTCGCTGATGGTACAGCAACCTTTATGATCATGGGTGATATCTGTACTCGTCGCTGCCCATTCTGTGATGTGGGTCATGGTCGTCCAAATAAATTAGACGCCGATGAGCCGCGCCATACTGCCGAGACTATCGAAGGTCTACAGCTTAAATATGCAGTAATTACCTCTGTCGATCGTGATGATCTCAAAGATGGCGGTGCTGGACATTTTGTAGAAGTGCTAAATGAATCAAGAGCGCTTAGCCCAAACTGCTTAATTGAAATCTTAGTACCAGATTTCCGTGGTCGTATGGATATTGCGTTAGACCTACTGACAGAAACGCCGCCAGACGTGTTTAACCACAACATCGAAACCGTGCCTCGTTTGTATAAAGCGTTCCGTCCAGGTTCTGACTATCAGCATTCACTAGATTTGCTCAAGCTGTACAAAGAGCGTCGCCCTGATATCGCAACCAAGTGCGGCTTTATGGTTGGTTTGGGTGAAACTGAAGAAGAGATTTATGCACTACTCGACGATCTAAAAGCACATGATGTGGATATGATTACGATTGGTCAGTACTTACAACCTAGCAAAAACCATGCGCCAGTGGACCGTTACGTACATCCAGACGAGTTCCAACGCTATATGGACTATGGCAAAAAAATTGGCTTCTTTAACATTTGGGCAGGTCCGATGGTACGCTCAAGCTACTTTGCCGATCGTCAGTATTATGGCGAGGATTGCCCAGCACCTATCCGTAGCAAAAAAGCTTTGGAAGCTGAAGGCAAACTTGGCTGCTAATCTTAGAGGTTAATTTGGCAATGAAGTGATGCCAAGGCAATTACTAAAACAATAGCCAACCATATAAAAAGGGTGAATAACAAATTTGTTATTCACCCTTTTTTGGCTTTAATACATCGTTAAAGAATTCAAAGCCAATAACCTACACAGTTAAAGTCGGTGTTGGCTTTCCGGCTGTTTTAATATTAAATACCGCAATACCCAAAACAATCACTCCACCAATAATACCTGTAACCATTTCAGGATAAATCAGTAGTAAAGCACCGATTGTCAAGATGACACGAGTCACCGTATTCATACCGCCTCTGAAATAGCCTTCAAGCGCTGAGCTTAGGGCGATGACACCAGTGATGGAAGTCACGACTACGGTGATGATATCGACAACAGGCGGCAGTGGGAAGTCTTTTGCCGTGACTGCCAAATCTGTTGGATCTATCATTAGCATCGTCGGATTGTAGATGAACATGAACGGTACGATAAACCCAGCAAGTGCCAGCTTGAGCGACAAAAATCCCGTCTTCATCGGATCGCCACCGGATATACCAGCACCAGCAAAAGCTGCCAAACATACAGGCGGCGTAATATTGGCAAAGATACCAAAATAAAAGACAAACATATGCGCTGATAAAATAGGAATATCAAAGCCTGCCAATGCTGGAGCCGCCATCGTCGCCGTAATGATATAGGCAGGAATAGATGGTAGACCCATACCCAACACCATTGAAGCTAGCATCGTTAAAATAAGCGTAAAGAATAATGATCCTGCGCCTAGTGTAACGATAGATGAAGTCATGACTGTACCAAAGCTAGTCAAACTCACGACTCCAATGATAATACCGACGACCGCACAAGCTGCCATTACCGCGAGCGACTGACGCGCACCATCTTCTAGCGCGCCTAAGATATCAGACAATCCCATACGAGTCTCAGCACGTAGCATGCTGATCAAAACAGTAAAGCTGATGGTATAAGCCGCTGCATAACCGACAGGGACATTTTTGATCAATAAGAAAACCAAAAATACAATGGGTAATAACATGTGACCGCGTGCTTTTAGTACTTCTTTTACCGCTGGCAAGTTCTCTTTAGCAATGCCTTTTAGATCACGGCGTCCAGCGCGAAAATGCACCTGAGCAATCACGCCTAGATAATACAGAATCGCGGGTAATAATGCTGCTAAAGCAATCGTGCTATAAGGTAAGCCTGTCGTCTCAGCCATGATAAACGCACTCGCGCCCATAATTGGCGGTAATATCTGCCCGCCAACAGAGGCACTTGCCTCAACTGCGCCAGCGAAGTCTTTGTGATAACCGACCTTTTTCATTAGCGGAATCGTAAAAGCACCCGTACTGACCACGTTTGATAAAGCCGAACCATTGATACTACCCATAAAGCCACTAGAGATGACGGCTACTTTTGCAGGCCCGCCCTTTTTGTGACCAGCGATAGCCAATGCCAAATCATTGAACAGCTGCCCCATTCCTGAACGCGCCAAGAACGCACCAAATAGAATGAATAGGAAGATAAAGGTGACCGATGCACCAATCGCCACAGAATATAGACCTTCCGTTTTTAGGAATAGTTGACCGAAGATATCGCCCATATCATAAGGGCGAGTCAGTAACCTATCGGGCATAAAGTCCATGTGACTGACAAACGGATAGGCCAAAAATATCCCTGCCAATATTGGCAAAATCCAACCTGTGATACGGCGACTGCCTTCTAACACACAGACTACCGTAATCAGGGAAAATATCACATCGACTTGGTTGACCATACCGCCACGCGATGTCACAATATCTTGATATTCATAGATGAGGTAGCCCATACCAGAGAAAGACAGAGCAAACCAAATCCAATCATACCAAGCTACTCGCTGGCGACTGCTTTTTTTACTGGCGGGAAAAATCAAGAAGATCAGTGCAAAACCAACACCCACATGCACAGAGCGCTGTAACAACGCTGGCATCGGGTTAAAGGTTATATATAAATGAAATAGCGAATAGAGTATACAAATCCCAGCGAGCAAATACTTTACTGGTCCTTGGGTGATATGACGCGTGATTGACTCTCGGTCATATTTTTCTAATACTGCTTTGTTGATCGCATCTGCCTCAGCATTGTTATCAATTTGAGTATCTGGCATGGTAGGCACGCTACCCTGATCCGTCATCTGAGAGTTCATGACAAAAGTCCTTTTTAAATCTATCAAATAAGCCATATGCTTGAGGCTTAATCACCACTTCAGAATAATCTGGCACCCACTGGTGAATCAAAAAACGATGGTTACCATAATCAATCTCACCTTTGGTAAGTCTAGAGACCACCCAATTGAGGTTGGGCAGCTTTTCATTGATTTGATAACCCAGATAGCCATGTTTTTGTATGGGAGCAAGCAGTTCAGTTGAAGGAGTACCCGCACCAAAAGCTTCAAAATAAGTGGTAGTCAGTAACAGCTCAGCATCTTCTGAGCTACTGCCGTCCATACGTTGATACTGCTCTTCCCACCATTGTTTTTCTACAGAATGAATCCAGCGCAATTCAAAGTCAGGTTCAACGAAATAACAAACCTTATCGTCAGCGCCGTCTATTCCTTTAACTCGTATTTCGACAACAGGCTGACGAAAAAACCCCATCCATGACGTAAAAAAAACCAGTGCCGCAATGAGTGTGGCACCAGTTAATAGCCATAATGATTTATTCTGCAGCTTGTTCATCATAATACTTTTGGGCACCAGGATGAATCGGAGCTACCATACCATCATTAGCTGTTTCTAAGCTGATGTCGTTGGCTGCTTGGTGAGCTGTTTTCAAGCCATCCAGATTTTCAAATAACGTTTTGGTTAACTTATAACCATCAGCTTCAGATAAATCAGAGCTAACCAATAATGCATTCATGATTGCCGCAGTTGGAATCGCCGCTTCGTTGCCATAAGTATCAGCAGGAATTTCAAAGGTTTTGAAGTAAGGCTTGCTTGCGATGATTTCTTTTAGCTTGTCTTGGTCGATACTAACAATCTGTAGATCTAAACCTTGTTCTAGCTCCATCAAAGATGAGTTTGGTAGACCGCTACTAAAGAATGCCGCTTCAATTTTACCCGCTTTCATACCATCAGCGGCTTCTGCAAATCCTAGGTAATCAACCGTGACATCATCATACGTAATGCCAAACCCTTCTAATAAGGTTCGAGCATTGACTTCAGTTCCAGAGCCTTGATCGCCCACAGCGATACGCTTACCTCTTAAATCCTCAATGGTTTTTATGCCAGATTTTTTTGAAGTAACGATTTGCACCACATTAGGGTATAAAACAGCGATCTGTTGAATATTGGTGATAGGTTTATCGAAGTTGTTTTTACCTTCGACTGCATCGGTGACCACGTCACTGAGTGCTAATACCATATCAACTTTGCCTTGGGTTAATAGATTGACATTTTCGACAGATGCACCAGTGGTTTGCGTTTTTGAGTTTACCCCAAAAGTTTTGACATAGATTTCTGATAATGAGGTGCCAATGATATTGTAAGGCCCAGATGCCCCGCCAGTGGCGATAGTAAGGAACTTGGTATCAAGCGTATCACTCGTCGCAGCTGCATCGGTTGAAGCGCTATCTGCTGACGCACTATCACTGCTCTCTGAGCATGCTGCCAGACCTAGCGTGGCACTTAGCATAACTGATAACAGTAATGGGGATTTTAGAGAATTGAGCATTGAATTCATCCTTGAAGTAATCTGTTTAATCCATTTAAACGCATTAATATAATCATATTAATGCGTTACAGACTTGTAATAATATAGCAATTTTTATCACAAATAAACTAAAGCATCTTATATCACGTGTTTTCTGGGCCATAGACCCAAAGCTATTTGAAAAAATATCAATAATATCTTTGATTTATTACATGAATTATTTCGCTATTTAAAACGTATCATCTTTGATAACGACTTCTACAATAAGCGTCAGGTGCTACCACGGAGATTATTTTTTGTTCAAATTCCAATTATAAGTGGTGTAGTCAATTTTTATTTTGCCTTGCTTCAAATTTGCCGTTTGGGTTTTACTCAATCCTAGAGACGAACTATAACGACCCAAGAAACCTTGCAGATTTTTTGTTCCACGCCAATTGGTCGCAAAATCTTCTTTGTACCATTTAAAAATAGGCGATACTTCTAACGTACTACCCTTTAGACGATTACGGCTACTATCTGCTAAAAACTTGGAAGTGGCTTGCTCTAGCTGACTGTCTAAACGCTTACCTGTAAAAGCATCGTCTTGTAGTGCTGGACAACCAATACTGGCACAGTTAACCGCAAAGTGAATGCGCGGATCGTTGTAGCGTTTTGAGCCACGAATGAGATTGTGTTCAATATCATCGAGCGAACGTGTTTTGCCCAATAGTGGAATAAACTCTTGCTTCCATGGTGAGCTTACGACACTACCAATGTCTTTAATAGACTTAATATTTGGATGTTTTGTCAGCACCAAATCTACCGTGCCCGCATTATAGACGTTGATTAAAAATGCCAACTGCTCATTTTTATTCCAACCATTAAACTCTGATTTCGATACCTTACCTGCCGCTTTAAGATAGCTTGTCAGCTTACTCTTATCTGCTTTCATGCCAGCATAGTTCACAACAGAGGCCTTACCTCCATTAGTCATAGTGACATTCTTACCTAGCAAACTATCCCAGCTTTGATGATTAAAATCAGCATAAGCAGCAACGCTTGATAATGAGATAGCAACGGCTAGAACCGGTTTCCAGACCGCAGCTTTTGTTGAAATATTGAATCCTGACATAAATTTGACTCCGTTTAAATCAATGTTGTTTTTCTATTTATTACAATAGTGCGTATATGAAGTGACGATGCATGTATTTGCTCAAATCGTCACTGGCAAAACAGTCCACACTCATGGTTGGGTATCACGTTACATAGCCATCTCTAATCGACTAACTGATAGCTCATTAGCACGATTAGTGAGTACTATCTCAACCTGTAGCTATGCGTTTTAACTAATAAATAATACCTCATTGTGAATAAATATTTATGATGAATAACCTCGATTTTAACGCTTATTCCAAATGAGCATTACCTTTTCAAGATGAGTTACAAAAGGTTAAGATGCTAGTTATCTAAGGCTCTAACACTAGAAACTTTGTAGTATTAAACACACTAATACTGACCACAGCGGATTTATAGAGACAGTTTTATAAAGATATTTTTTAAAGACAATATAGCAAAGCCCAAACCTGCTAACACGCAACTATAACTATCTGATGGTATCAACATAAATATCTCAAATAGCATTGACCCCTTAAAGCTTTGTCGCTAAATTGTTTGTATTAACTATCCCTACACACGGCATAGCGACACTTAACATAGGGACACTTAGCCAACTGTTGATGATGTATCAGTTTTATAGTGAGTAAACTATACCTATATAATAAGCTTGTAAAAGCTTATGTCTGTGCCAATAAACAGTCGAATAACAAAAGATCGATACGCATAATTAAAACAATTTAAAGGAAGTCTCATGATTACCAGCACCGATACAAACAACGAACACATCCTCTCCTCTGATAACATTCATTATTTGTATCATGATTTTTTTGAACCAAGCGATAAAAACACTAAAATAAAGGCCACGTTACTGATCGTGCATGGTATGGCCGAACACAGCGGGCGGTATGCAGAATTCGCTCAGTTTTTGGCAGATAATGGCGTCGCAGTAGCAACTTATGACCATCTAGGGCACGGGAAAACCGTCAAAACGGCAGATGATTTTGGCTTTTTTGCTGACGAACATCCTGTACAGTTATTATTGAAAGACGTCATTATCATGTCAGACATCTTAAAAGAAAGGCACCCTGATGTTCCTCATTTTGTCATGGGTCACTCTATGGGGTCATTCATTATACGCAATGTCCTCAAGTACCACGCGCGCGCTTTTGCAGGTGCTATCTTGATGGGTACAGCAGATGCCAACCCATTGACCAAAATACTATTGCCTGTTAATAGAATACTGGCGAAAGTAGCTCCAAGAAAACAAAACCCCATGTTTGCCAATGTCATGAACAAAGTTTTAAATAGCCAGCTTAAAAATCGTGTCTCGTCATCAGAGTTTGCGTGGCTAAATCAGGACCCTGCTGCTATTGAGGCTTATGAGGCTGATCCATTAACAGGCTTTGACTTTACCAATAATGGCTTTATGACGTTATTCTCGCTGATGGAGACAGGCTTAAATAAACAATGGGCAATGACAATCTCAAGAGACTTCCCAATGCTATTTGTCAGCGGAGAAGACGACCCTATCGGTGAGATGGGTAAAGGTATCCGTAAAATAGTTGCTCGCTTAAATAAGCAAAAATTTAATCATATAGACACGCTACTCTATCCAAACATGCGCCATGAACCATTGCACGAAAAGGATCATCAAATCGTTTATCAAGATATTTTAGAGTGGATAAAGAGCAATAACTCAATTAAATAAGCTCAGTTAATTAAGAGCAGTTACGCTAAGTATGAATATCTATTTAAATGTTCGCTGTTAACTTGTTTGCTAAAAGTTGTTAAATTAGCGACAATACGGCAAGTAAAAGTTTGGTCCAAACTGAAACAATTATTTATATTATAAGCACGATTTATTTTTTAATTACCTTTAACTAACGTTAGGATTTTTTATGTCATTACAACAAACCATCGAACAAGCCTTTGAGAAGCGTAACGAATACAGCCCAAGCACTATGCCACAAGACGTACGCGATGCTGTTGAGCAAGTGCTTGCGCAGCTAGATGACGGTAGCCTACGTGTTGCAGAAAAGAAAGACGGTGAATGGGTTGTTAATCAATGGGCAAAAAAAGCGGTATTACTATCGTTCCGCCTAAACGATAACTACGTCCAAGCTGCTGGCGAGCATGTGCAATTCTATGACAAAGTGCCGACTAAGTTTGCTAACTGGACAGAAGCGCAGTTTAAAGAAGCTGGCGTACGTGTCGTACCACCAGCAGTCGCTCGTAAAGGCTCCTTTATCGCAGCTGGTGCAGTATTGATGCCATCGTATGTCAATATCGGTGCTTATGTTGATCAAGGCGCCATGGTAGATACATGGGCGACCGTTGGCTCATGTGCGCAAATCGGTAAAAACGTCCATCTATCAGGCGGTGTTGGTATTGGCGGTGTGTTAGAGCCATTACAAGCCAACCCAACGATCATCGAAGACAACTGCTTCATCGGTGCACGCTCTGAAATCGTTGAAGGCGTCATTGTAGAAGAAGGTGCGGTCATCTCTATGGGTGTCTACATCAGTCAATCAACTCGCATCTATGATCGCGAAACTGGTGAGATCCATCGTGGCCGTGTACCAGCAGGCTCAGTTGTTGTACCAGGCAGCTTGCCGTCAGAAGATGGTACACACAGCTTATATGCTGCCATCATCGTGAAAAAAGTTGATGCACAAACTCGTGCAAAAACATCAGTAAATGAGTTATTGCGTTTAGCCTAAAACGGTCTGACCGCACGTATAATTATTGATTAAAAATATTGATCGAAAAAAGATGCTAAAGCGTTACTTTAGCGTCTTTTTTTTAGCTCATCTTTTTGCAGCGTAGTGTTGCTGTCTGCGTTATAATCCTTTTTTACGACCTTTTCTCATGTGTTGCAAACCTATTCTGACCACTCCACTCTTTTATCTGATATTGACATTGTTATGACCAAGCCATCGCTACGTACCGCCACTATTCCTGTCACCGATCCTGAAGCAGGCCTACGCCTGACAGAGATTTTTTATTCCCTGCAAGGGGAAGCCGTCACCTCAGGCTTGCCAACGATATTTGTGCGACTGACTGGCTGTCCACTGCGCTGCGTCTATTGTGATACCGAGTATGCTTTTACTGGCGGTGAGCGCCAATCGCTAGAAACCATCATAGAAACCATCAAAAACTATCCATGTAAGCGCATCTGTTTGACTGGTGGAGAGCCATTAGCGCAGCCCAATGCGATTGAACTCATGAAACGGTTGCTGAGCGATGGCTATGAGATATCACTTGAAACGGCAGGCGCGCTCACAGTAGAACATGTACCAACAGCCGTCAGTAAGGTAATGGATCTCAAAACACCAAGCTCAGGCGAAGATGATAAAAACCTATGGTCAAATCTCGATTATCTTACTCAACATGATCAAATTAAATTTGTAATTATGAACCGAGCTGATTATGACTGGGCAAAAGCCAAACTCATTGAGCATCAGCTAGATACAGTAGTCGGTACGGTTTGGTTTTCTCCAATGTTCAATGTTGCAGAGGATATGCACGCAGAGACTGCTCCTGATGTACCAGTACTAGCACGTGAGCTTGCAGAGTGGATGTTGGCAGACGCTTTACCCGTACGTTTCCAATTACAACTGCACAAAATTATTTGGGCAGATGCCAAAGGCAAATAAAAACTTTAACGTCTGAACATATAAACAACTATAGTCGATCCACTATAAAATAAACACAGCGATACTGGGTGCATTTTGCGTAGCCTCTGTCTGCGCAGGCACAGCAAGCAAGGAAAATGTATACCTGTATCGCATGGTTACATTTGTATCTGTTTTATTTAGGACTGACTATAGCCAATCATAAATAGGGATAGAGGTATGGTCAAACTCATTTTATTAGGTCTATTGTCAGGCGCTTTTTTTAGTTCGACATTTATCTTAAACGAACTCATGAGTGCTGCTGGTGGACATTGGTTCTGGTCAGCCAGCCTTCGCTATGTATTTATGTGGCTTATGCTTACCGCTATTATCGTCATGCAGCATGGCTTTGGACGTATTAGAGAGCTAGCAACTATCTTTCGCCAGCATTGGGGGTTTTGGTGTGTTACTGGTAGTATTGGCTTTGGTATTTTTTATACGGGCATATGCTACGCGGCCGATCATGCTGCAGGCTGGGTCGTCGCAGCAACCTTTATGTTTACGGTCGTCGCAAGTCTGCTGGTCTTGCTCGTCTTTGGTCAGCGTTTCGACAAGAAATTCATCGTCTATGCGTTATTGGTGTTTTTCGGTGTGGTGCTGGTGAATATCAGTGAAGGAATACATGCCGCTTCTGTCTTAGGTGCTGATGCCGTACCTATGACAGACATGCTGCTTTACGGTGCTTTGCCTGCGCTAGTAGCAGCCTTTAGCTACCCTATTGGTAACCAATTGGTTTGGCAGGTATCTTACAATGCCAAAAATAAAAATACTGAATTGGCAGCCACGGCTCAAGCTTCTCATCAGATAGCCGAAAATGAGCTGCCACCTTTATCTGCTATTGATAGCCACTATCCAGCAGATACCGATTCTAACACTCATACTACAGAATCGGTTTCAGCCGAATTACCTCCTTCTCTATTGCAAAACTTGATTGCTAAAATTCCCGCTATCCAAACCACTCTACTACAAGATGCCTTTAACAAAGTATGGTTAATGACATTAGGTAGTGTGCCATTTTGGTTGGTATTGGGTATTGTCGTTCATCCTGAGTTGCCAGACACTAAACAAGTATTTAATACACTACTGGTCGCTTTATTGGCTGGCGTGGCAGCCACCAGTATTTTCTTATATGCCCGCGAAAAAGCAGAAACCTCAAGCGAAGTCGCCGGTGTCGATGCCACACAAGCCAGTGAAGTCATATTTGCCTTGATTGGCGGTATGTTATTGCTCAATAGCAGCCTACCATCAATGATGGGATTAATAGGTATTGCTCTGATCATAATAGGGCTGATTTTATTTGCAAAAGACGGTTAATGCCCTAGGGCGTGTCCTCACTTTAAAAATGGTGATAAATTGCCGTCAAACAAGGAAAATAGCGCAGATAATATCGAGATATTAGTCAGCTATTTGACGCCGTTTGGCAAGATTTAGCTATTTTTAACCCATTTAGATAACTATCGATTGAATTGAGGACATGCCCTAGCCTTTTTATATTGAACAGACTATAAATACCTCCAAAAATAACTAAGCCATCTATCGTCAATGCCATTTAGCATTGCGTTGACTGTATGTTGATGGTCACTACTTGATATTATAACTATGGCTAATGATTTAATTTTCCCTGATATTTTGTTGTATTTATTAGATATGGTGGGCGTGATTGCGTGCGCGATAGCAGGTACGTTGCTTGCTCAGCATAAAGGCTTTGATATTTCTGGCTGTATCTTAGTGGCGATGGTCAATGCTATCGGCGGTGGTACATTGCGTGATATGGCGCTAGACCGTCATCCTCTGTTTTGGATGACTGATCTCAATTATGTGATCGTTATCACCGTGACATCTCTCGTCCTGCAAATATTCTTTCATCTATATCGTAAGATTGATAAAGCATTGAAACTGTTTGATGCTATTGGACTGGCTGCCTTTAGCGTGATTGGATTCAAAATAGCATTGACGCAAGACATGTCGCCTATTATCGCTATTATGATGGGTGTGTGGACTGCCATGATTGGTGGTATGCTCCGTGATATTATCTGTAATGAGATACCACTGGTGCTACAGCGTGAGATTTATATCACTGCCAGTATTGCTGGCTCTGTGACTTACTTGATTTTTCAGTACTTCGGTGTCTCCTCAGGTATCAATGAATTTATCATGCTGTTTACTATTTTTGCAGTACGTATGTTGGCGCTCAAGTTTGATTGGCACCTGCCGTCTATCCGTCTAGTCGCTTAACCTAAAAAACACTGTAAAGTTATAGGCGATCCACTATAAAGTAAATACAGCGATACGGGTTATATTTTGCGCAGCCTCTGTCTGCGTAGGCACAGTAAGCAAGAAAAATGTATCTCTGTATCGCGTGATTGTATTTGTGTCTCTTTTATTTAGGAATAACTATAGCCCATATCAAATGATTTATCATCTTCATTAGTGAGGTCTACTCATGCTGGCTATCGCATTGAACCCTGCAGCCCTAATAACCACGTTTGATCCAAACTCATTGATCTTTGTGTTTGATATGATTGGTATTGTGGCTTGTAGTATTTCAGGCACTATATTGGCTAAGCATAAGAACTTTGACGTGTTTGGTTGCTTGCTGGTATCAATTGTCACGGCTATTGGTGGCGGTACTGTCCGTGATGTGATTTTGGATCGTCATCCATTGTTTTGGATGGTAGACATGAGCTATCTGACGGTTATTACGATATCTTCATTGGTCATGCAAATATTTTTTCACCCAAGCTCTAGACGAGTCGATAAGTTTGTCAAACTCTCAGATACCATCGGCTTAGCAGCGTTTACCTTGATCGGTATTAAGGTTGCGGAAAGTATGGGAACAAATATCCCTGTGGCACTATTACTTGGCGTGATTACGATTATTGTCGGTGGTATCATCCGCGATATGATTTGCAATGAGATTCCACTCGTACTACAGCAAGAGATTTATATTACCGCCGCATTAACTGGTGGTATTCTGTACTTTTTGATGCAATATTTGGGCGTAATAGCATGGATAACTGACATCGCTGTGATGAGTACGATTTTTACTTTGCGTATGTTGGCCATTCGCTACGATTGGCAATTTCCGACAATCGAATGGAGGTACTAATAGAGGTACTAATAGAGGTACTAATAGAGGTACTAATAGAGGTACTAATAGAGGTGCTAAAAGCCCATTTTTAACGTCATCAAAAAGAAAACCCCTAGCCTACGTCTATAAGAGCTAAGTCTTTTACCATCAGCTGCAAACTCTTTTTGCCGTTCCATTCATTAATATCCAGCTGAAATAGCAAATGCACTTGCTTGGCGCGATAATCCCAAACACTAGAATCAAAGTTAAAGTAGATCGCTTCAATCGGATACTGCACATCTGGATAACGCAATGACAATTTAAGATGCTTATCCTTTAAAACCTTAAAACTAAGCACTTCAAACACACCATCAAATATCGGCGGTGCAAAACCATGACCCCACACACTCGCATCAGCCAAATGCTCAACGAACCAAAGACTAAAGTCACTTGCCTGCAATGCGCCATCAGTAAATTTCTGCTCGGCAAATACCTCATCATCCATCTCTGCCATGACTTCATTAAATGCCGTCACAAACCCATCAAAATTTCGGCGCTTGATGGTCAATCCTGCTGCCATCGCGTGACCACCGAAATGACTGATTAACTCTGGATATCGTTCAGCGACTTGTTCAATCGCATCACGAACATGCACGCCTGCGATAGATCTTGCAGAGCCTTTAATTGCATCGTCGTCGCCTATCCGCTCGACATCTGCTGATGCAAAAACGATACTTGGCAAATAGTGGCTTTCTTTTAAGCGTCCAGCGACGATACCGATCACACCTTGATGCCAATCGTCTTGGTACAACACGATACTTCTCTTTTTAACCAGACTAGACTTAGCATTATTAATTGCCTGCGTCTTAGGCTTAGTTTGAATAATAGTATCGCTATTTTCGTCTAAATCAGTGTCGCTGCCCATCTCAGCATCAGCCGCTAAGGCTTGTACGATGCTGTCTGCTTGCGTCCGCATCTCGCCTTCTACCTGACGACGGCTACGGTTCAACACTTCCAGCTCTTGTGCCAATCGCCGTGCGGTGCTCCAGTCTTCTGTTAATAAGCACTCGATACCGATGCGCATATTGTCCATACGTCCAGCGGCATTGATCCGTGGACCTAAGACAAAACCAAAGTCTTGCGCGTATAATTGTTTAGGGTCACGGCCTGCTTGCTCAAGTAACGCTAAGATACCTAGGCAGCATCGTCCTTGGCGAATAGCATTTAATCCATGGTGTACTAAGATGCGATTGTTTTTATCGAGTACGCCAACATCAGCAATCGTCCCAAGTGCCACCAAATCTAAATACTGGCTGACCTGTACGGTGGACTTGCCAGCCTCTCGGCGTAATTTTGCCAAGCGTCCTAACACATAGAACGCCACGCCTACTCCAACAAGCGCCTTACTGGTGAAATTACAGTCGAGCTGATTGGGATTGACCACAGCCTCAGCAGGTGGCGTCTGTTTGGTCGTCAGATGGTGATCGGTGATGATAACAGTAATGCCGTCCGCCTGTGCTCGAGCCACACCATCATGACTAGAGATACCATTATCCACAGTGACTATCATGTCGGGTCGATAAGTCTCAATACCCAACTCGACGATCTCTGGCGTCAGACCATAGCCGTACTTGAACCTATCTGGCACTAAAAAATCAACGACTGCGCCCATCTTTGTGAGTGCGCGCATCATCAGTGCAGTACTGGTTGCACCATCACAGTCGAAGTCGCCCACAATTAGGATACGCTGTCCTTCGTCGATGGCTACATCTAATAAGTGCACAGCCTCAGTTACCCCATATAGCATCTCTGCAGGTAGTAGACCGGACAATCCTGTCTCAAGCTCATCAGGCGCAGTGATGCCCCGACCAGCATATAAGCGAGCAAGCGTTAATGATTGAGCAGCAAATGGCTGCAGCGCGGTAGGCAACTCGTCGATGCGAGTGCTGGTATAACGGGGGGTTAAATTTAGCATGGGTGTATTCTACTGGCTTTAGCAAAAGGTCACAATGGTCATTTCGAGCAGAACGGTTTATCATTTTTTAGGATTCTACATTACTATTAATCCTATTGAAGCAGTTATACATAACAAGCTTTTTATCACCTATAACAGCCTTTATCGACACTTTACAAAACAGCCAGTTTACAAAAACGGTGTATAGTGACTGTATTTTTCTGCATTTTGCTACAAAGCAATGATTGTATGCCTCTGATAAATCCATAAAATAGATAGTAACTGAGATATTTATTAAAACTATAATTCGATATTTTAGAGTGTTGGATTTGAGGGTTTTTCGTGAGGTAGTCGCAATGGATGAAAATTTTTATTTAAAATAAGAATTTTAGCGTTATTTAACTGACTAAAATAAAGCACATGCTTGAGTTAATGTTTACATCCATAACCAAGCGCTCCTATCCAATCTCTTATCTACGTAAGCAGCGCACAACTTAACGCCTTATCACTTAATAAAAACAAAAAAGTTTGAAACTACATAATTGCCCTACATTTGAGAGTTACACTCTTCATCGCTAATTCTTTCTATATATCTGGATCGTGTTGATCTTTGGATTTTTAAATGATGAAAAATACCTATGCCTTTTTACTCAGTGCACTGTGCTGCGTAACCTTAAGTGCCTGCAACGACCAAAGCAGCCAATCTCTTGAACAGTCAAACCTCAATGATTTTACGCTAACGAGCTCAGAAGTAAGTGATGGCGGTAACTTGCCTATAACTTATACGTGCGATGGGCAAAGCATTAGCCCTCCGTTAAATTGGAGCGGTGCACCTAACGCAACCAAATATTATGCGTTAATTATGGATCATAAAGCGCCAGAGGGAATGCATTGGTATTGGACCATATACAACATTGCCGCCGATAAAACGCAAATTAAAGCGGGCGAAACTCTCGGTGAAGTAGGATCTAATAGCGTAAACGATTTGAACCAATATGCGCCGCCTTGCTCTAAAGGTCCGGGTGAAAAAAGCTATACTTATACTGTGTACGCGTTATCTGCACCGGTTGCCTTTAATAGCGATATAAAAGTAGACCGCTCAGCATTACTAGCCGCTATAAAAGATATTACACTCGATACTGCAAGTATGACGGTTAAATACTCGCGAAGCGCTAATAGCGCCGATCACAAGCCGGATTCAAAACCAACACCAGAAGGGTAATCAAAGCCTTATAAATCATATTTAATCGCTAACGTAAAATCACCTCGTTGCGATACGATGCGATTACACAATCAGTAGGTAATGCAGGCCATTCTTAGGCCATCTCAATGCGCTACGAGATAGCCAGTTTACAAAAACGGTGCACAGTGACTGTATTTTTCTGCATTTTGCTACAAAGCAATGATTGTATGCCTCTGATAAATCCATAAAATAGATAGTAACTGAGATATTTATTAAAACTATAATTCGATATTTTAGAGTGTTTCATTTTAATGATTTGTTTTAGTAGCATATTTTAATAACTTAGAAATATTTTAATAACTTATAAGGAGCTTTTATGAAAACCACACCAACCGCTGAAAAACTACCAAATACAATAGATCCTAGCTTAGACCTTGAAAAAACAAAAAAAGAATGTCAAAAGCTGGTGAAAAAACGCGCTAAGTACTCTGCTGGTGTCGCCATTGTTCCTGTTCCATTCTTTGACGTCGCTGTCGATGCTGGCATGCTTACCCAGCTATTGCCTGATATCAGCGAGCGCTTTGGCTTGATTGAAGATCGTCAGTCAGCTGTTGACCTAGAGTCACGAGCCGTTCATTGGGGCGCTTTAAAAGACCGTACCGTTGACTTTGCAGGTCTTATGGCGACACGTGGTATCGTGAAAAAGACCGTCCAAGGTTTCGGTGGTCGTATCGCTGCCAAACAAGTGACAAAATTCATCCCATTGGGCGGTCAAATGGTTGCAGCAACCATGGGCTATATGATTTTCAAAAAAATCGCTAATGACCATATCAATGAATGCTACAAATTAGCGAAAGAGATTCAGCAAAAGCAACACGGTAAGAACGTCTAGAAATAGCTATAAAAACATAATAAAAACCAGCTTAGACTATTTGTCTTCGCTGGTTTTTTTGTGTCAGTTCAGTGATCTCTATATAAATTTAATGGTTCTATTCAATAACAGTTTTGACAACTTTTCATGGAAACACATCACCACATGGTTATTTATCGTCAGTAGTTTGCTAACGATTACTGGATATATTGGTTACAAATTCTACGCTTATTACCATCCTTATGCATGGATGGACTAACATAGAAAGCAGCTTGATTTTTCTTAAGTAACCATTGATAGTGTTATTAACATATTTTGCTGATAATATACGACTTGCTCAGTACGAAGATAAGTTTCGACTGACCAATATCAACTGCTATCAAATATACGCTTCAAAAGCTCATAAAAACATCAAAGGAAAACTCTATGAAAAAACTTCTAGTTTCGACCGCCATGCTTGCCACTCTTGCTCTAGCGAGCTGCACATCAGCAGGAACTGGTACGACTACAGGCACTGGCACTAATACAGCCATCACAACTGCCAGCGATATCGGTATGAATGTCTTTAAATCAGCGGTTGACACACAATGCCGTACCGAAATCGAAAAACAAAATGCATGGCGTGTTGCTAGTGTTGCGATGACTGATGCGCAGCAAGAAACTGTTAAAACCAACGTTTGTGGCTGCGTCAGTGAGCAAGCACCCCAACAAGTCACCATCGTTGAGTTAGGTAACGCTGCGATAGACTCAAGCTATCGCACTGAATTGGTTGCCAACGTTGTCGCCAAATCACTGCAAAGCTGCTACACCAGTTTGGTTCAATAGGTTATCCTTTAATAGCTTACAAGCAAAAAAAAGCTAGGCTATCAGTGATAGCCTAGCTTTTTTATCGAAATCAGTTAATGCCAGTATTTAGTGCTTATCAGCCTCTGTAATGATAGCATCACCGCCTAAAGCTGGCGTAGTAGGCAAAGTTTTACTACGGCGGAAATACTTAGAGTCACTGTCTATAATGTCTTTTACACTCTCTACGACATCATCAATGATATCGTCGTAGATACCATGACGTAATTCAGTATCAAAAGAAGTAAAAGGATGCTTGCGAGCTGCTGCTCTGACATCAGTAATGCCTGATTTGGTATAGAAAATATTAACACTACCATCGCTATTTAGCACGCAGGTCAACTCCCCTTCCTCAACCGTCATCTCTATCAGCTCAGGTTTAAATATATAGTCATCTACGTCGAGCAATTGTTTTTCTATACCCTTTTTAAATAATGCTTTAACGTCCATTATAATTATATCCTTATTGTTCAATATTTTTATGTGAGCTCGGCCTAAAGCAGCCTTATCTTCTACTCATCTATCCTATAAGAACAATTGACACTTTTTAAGGGACTATGTGTAAAGCTGCGTTTAAAGTTAGTAAAAATCAGCCTCAACCCGACTATCTACTTAACACAATAAAAGTCAGATCCAACCCTTTTCACGAAATAGTTTGAGGACTTTTACAAACACTGCCATCTCATCAGGCCTGCCAAGCGTTAAGCGATTAAAACCAGTGATAGGCGAAAACTCACGACCGACCGCGATACCATGTTCACGCATTCTATCGATATAGGTTTGCACGTCACCGTTTATTTCATGGAATACAAAGCTCGCCTGCGATGGTAAGTAACGCAAACCAAGCTCATCTAATGTCTGCTCGACCATCTGGCGTGACTGGTTTGCAGTGCGTAAGCTCAATGCCAAAAACTCCTCGTCATCCAAAGTCGCTAGCGCAGCGACAGCACCTGACAAATTGGTATTATCAATCGAGATAAAAGCCTCTAGTTTGGCTATCATTTTCGAACTAGCTACTGCATAGCCGACACGCATGCTAGCCAGTGCACATAACTTTGAAAAGGTACGTATCACAATGACATTTTCTGAGTACATCTCTCGTATCCATGCAACACCACTTTCAAAACTTGGATCAGTCACATACTCTGAATAAGCTTCGTCTAGTAAAAAGTAATGGTTGTCTGGTGCAGCACCTACCCATTCTTTGAGCTTTACTGTGTTAGTAATAGTCGAAGTTGGATTATTAGGATTACACAGATAAAACAGGCTAATGCCATCAAAATCTTTGGCCACTCTTTGCATGCTTTGCAAGTCGAAAGCATAACTTTCAGCCGTCAGCGGTACTTTCACCACAGGCACATCGATAGAGGTCGCATACAGCTCAGCATAAGCAAAGGTTGGGTGCGGCACTATGATTTGGAATTTTTTGCCTTCTACTAATGCTTGATTTTGTAGCATTTGAATAACGGTACGAATGTTTTCACTAGAGCCACTGCCCAGTGAGATTTGGCTATCCGAGACACCGTTTATCTCAGCGACCTTAGTTATCAGTGCCGCACGCTGCTCATCAGGATAACGAAAGCCAATGTCTAAAGAGTCAATAACGGCTTGTTTGGCAGCATCTGACATGCCGAGTGAGTTTTCGTTAGAGTTTAATTCTATTAAGTTGTTGGTAAGCACAATATAAACACGCCTAATTGATACTCATACCAAACTTTTGATTCGCAATGTCAGTGTCAGGCTCGCCAAGCTTATTTGGCCATAGTATTTCCGATGGTTTATCAATAGTGTTTACGACTATTTATCACTGCGCTCACGGTTTGGAATGGTATGATTTATGGATGAAGAGACTCGCTTGAATCAGTGTTGGTATAGTAAGTGGCATTGATTGGTATTACAAGGATTTGGCTACTGAATAACACATAAAAAATGAGCCACAAAATATGCAGCCCATCTCTTATGATACGGAATAAAAATCAAATCACACCTTAGATTAAATGTGCTTTGAGCTCCAACACCTTATCTCTTGTCTTAGCTGCTTCTTCAAACTTCAAATCACGAGACATCTGCTTCATCTGTTTCTCAAGGCGACTGATTTCTTTGGCCAGCAAGTCAGGACTACGTAAGATACTGATATCCACATCAGGCAAGTTGCTCTTAATTGGAATTACCTGGTTGTCATTGGCATTATTATCGTCACCAGTATCGATTTTATCCGTGATACTACGGCGTGCACCTTTTGGCGTGATGTTATGCTCGACATTAAACGCTATTTGTTTTTCACGGCGACGATCAGTTTCATCTATCGCCTTTTGCATACTTGGTGTGATGCGATCGGCATAGAGAATGGCTTTACCATTTAAGTGACGTGCTGCACGACCAATGGTCTGAATAAGCGAGCGCTCAGAGCGTAAGAAACCTTCTTTATCGGCATCAAATATCGCTACCAGCGACACTTCAGGCATATCCAAACCTTCACGCAGCAAATTGATACCGACCAACACATCATGCACGCCTGTACGTAACTCATGAATAATCTGCATACGCTCGACAGTATCGATATCAGAATGCAGATAGGCGACTTTGACATCGTACTCTTTTAGATAACTGGTCAAATCCTCTGACATGCGCTTGGTCAACGTGGTAATCAATACCCGCTCATCCTTTTCGCGGCGTTTGGTAATCTCTGATAGCACATCATCGACCTGCGTCAATACAGGACGTATCTCAATCTCAGGGTCGATCAGACCCGTTGGGCGTACGACCTGCTCGACCACTTGCTCGCTATGCTCAAGCTCATATAACGCTGGCGTGGCACTCACGTAGATAGTCTTGGGCTTGATACGCTCCCATTCTTCAAACTTCATCGGACGATTATTCATCGCGCTTGGTAAACGAAAGCCGTAGTTGACTAGGTTTTCTTTGCGTGATCTATCGCCCTTATACATCGCGCCAATTTGCGAGACGGTCACGTGTGACTCATCAAGGAACAATAAGGCATCTTCTGGAATATAATCAAATAACGTCGGCGGCGCTTCCCCTGAAGGACGACCAGAGAGATGCTGCGAGTAGTTTTCGATGCCGTTACAGTAGCCGAGCTGCTGTATCATCTCAAGATCATATTGAGTACGTTCTTTGAGACGCTGCGCTTCAATCAGCTTGTTGTTTTCGCGGAAGTACTCCAATCGTGGCTCTAGCTCTTCGCGTATGGTATGACTGGCAGCTTCTAGCTTGTTGCGCGGGGTGACATAGTGCGATTTTGGATAAATAGTAATACGCGGCACACTACGTACAGTCTTGCCAGTTAATGGATCAAACCAAGTAATCTTCTCTACTTCATCATCAAATAAATGCACACGAACGGCCAGTTGCTCAGACTCAGCAGGATAGATATCTAGCAACTCTCCGCGCAAGCGATACGTACCACGTTCAAAATCCAATTCATTACGCATATATTGCATTTCAACCAGACGTTTAATCGTCGCCGTACGGTCTATTTTATCACCCACAACGACATGCAATAGCATTTTTAGATAACTTTCAGGATCGCCCAAGCCGTATATGCAAGATACTGACGCAACGATAATCGCATCACGACGCTCTAATAGAGCACGCGTAGCTGACAGACGCATCTGATCGATATGATCATTAATGGCACTGTCTTTTTCGATAAAAGTGTCACTTGCCGCAACATAAGCCTCAGGCTGATAGTAGTCATAATAACTGACGAAGTATTCGACCGCATTATTAGGAAAAAACGATTTAAACTCGCCATATAATTGAGCCGCAAGTGTTTTGTTGTGCGCCATGATAATGGTTGGGCGCTGCGTCTCGGAGATAACTTTCGCCATGGTATAGGTTTTACCAGAACCCGTGACCCCCAATAGTAACTGCTCATCCATATCAGAGTCGATACCATTGACTAGCTTTTTTATCGCTTGCGGCTGATCACCTGCTGGCTCAAAATCAGTGACCATCTCAAAGGCGCGACTCGATATTTGCGTCCCTGACGCATTGACACCACTAATTTCAGCTTCGCCTTGAAGCTGAGTGGCCAACTGATTTAACTGACGCGATGAGCGCGGTTCAGGCATTCGCATAATAGATTTCTTATTCTAGATGTTTATAACAATATGGGGTCTGAGGGTTGGTTTTTAAAGGATAAGCATCAGCTGAATATGATGCTTACAGACATCGCTCTTAACCTGTATATAGGTGCACAAGATAGCCATTCTATACGCCTGTTTTAGTAAAAAGTCAAAGACAGTTATAAAAAAATTACATGACTTTGGCTATATTTACAAAGCTTTTCATGCTTAACAAACCTTTTACACGACCACTCAACAAAGCCTAACACTTGAGGGTTCTAATAACCATTTAAGCTGCTATTATTTATAACGAATCAACAAGCACTGTCAGTTATAACATCAGTGCTAACACAGTACCATTATAGATAAACAAATAAGAAAAAGTGACACATCAAATTAAATTAAAATATAACGGAGTAAGTCATGAGAGAACGTTACGCAAGTGGAATATCAGACGAAACCGCCAGTGAAATGGTAAAGCTACTAAATGCAAATTTGGCCAACGTTATTGATTTAACATTAGATGGCAAACAATGTCATTGGAACCTACAAGGTAAAGGTTTCATCGGCGTACATCAACTGTTAGATGAAACATCAGAGCGTATCCTCGAAGTATCAGACACTATCGCTGAGCGCATCGTAATCCTAGGTGGTCAGCCAAATGGCTTGGCAAGCCGTGTGGTAAAAGAGTCCATTTTAGACGATTACCCAACTGATATTACCGAAGTCAATCAACATGTGCGTGAGTTAACCAGCCGCTACAAACAAGTGGCAGAAACATTACGAAAAGCCATTGCTACTGCTGGTGATGCAGGCGACGAAGACACTGCTGACCTATTTACAGAAGCCAGTCGCATCATCGACAAAGATGCATGGTTCATCGGTGCAAATGCTCCTAGCAAGTAGTTAGTAGCAAATATCAAGTAAACAACTTACTTAATTTTTAGAATGTAAGTTTAAAACATAAAAAGGTCGCCATAATTGGCGACCTTTTTTACGTTTATAGACTTCTATATGAAAGACCTTTAGATTACTAAAATATCAGCTCACTCTTCACGTGTAATTGCTTTAATATCTGCAGCCATTCTTGGCATAATATCTTGCATTTTTTCCATACTAGACTCCATGACGACAGGCATTATTTGTGCCATATAGTCTTTCATCATATCAGGCTGTTTATCGATGATGCTTTGTCCAACCTCGCTACTATAAAAATCGATCTGTGCATCAACCTCTTGTTGGTCAAAGTGCTGTTTGGCTGTCTCCATATAAATCTTGACAATTTGTTGATTCACGCTTTCTTGATCGCTTGTCATCTCATTACTATATTTACTGACAATATCTTCTAAACGTTGGCGCTGCTCCGCACTCAAATCATCAATAGACAGTGAAGATAAAATAGACTGCGTCACTTGATCTGTGATACCACTGTCACTAGACATATCATTCATCATCTCAACGACCTTAGTGACTTCGATGAGTTTTAACAAAGAGGCATCCGTCGGTACTGCCGCTTGTACAGATAACGTTGGCACCGCCATCAAACTGACCGCACCAATGCTCAACGATACAGCGAACACAGTACTTTTTAGTAGGTTTTTCATATAATTATCACTTTATTAGCAGACTATAATCGGTTAAATTAAAATATAGTATAAGGCAACCGAGTGCAGATGTATATTGAATACTTCAAGCGAAGTTAACGCAGTAAAATTTTTATAGTGAAGTGACTATATGCAAATCCATATAGGTTAAATTCATGTAAATCCGCTGCATCGTTGTTTTCGCTAACCATATCCGCGCTAACTATGTCCTAACTAAACGTAATAATGTATAGTTTACACTTGGTTTTCTTGTGTCGAAATTACTTGAACTCAACTATCTGTTTGGTAAAGTCAAAACATCTGCGTCTGGTACGGATAGGGTCAATATGACCTCTTGAAACAATGGGTCTTTGCGAAATTGGTTTTCAATAGCTTCAAACTTATGAGCAATCTGTCTCTCTTTTTGATTACCAGCGATGTCTACTGCTGCTACCATAAATATTTTTTTGGGTCCTACCCACTCTAGATGCAAATATGAAACGCTATCAATATCCGCATGATTCAGTAGCTCGCTTAACGCATAGCCATGTATTTGCTCTGATACTTTGTAGCCAACCAAAAAATCACGGTTACGGCTAATCAAAAAGACTGCTACAACGCCCAATAAGATACCAACGATAATAGAGCCTAATGCATCCCAAAATGGCTGCCCAGTATAAGCATGCATGCCCATCGCAGCCGCCGCAACCACCAAACCAATAACAGCGGCTAAATCTTCAAAGAACACACCACGTAACGTTGGATTAGAGGTATTAATCACATAACCAATGGCACTGATATTAATGGCCTCACCATGCTTTTTACTTTGTAGATAGGCTTGCACCAACGAAAACCCTTCGAGCACAAACGCGACTGCCAATATAATAAAACCAATAGTATAGTTGGTCTCACTTTCCGCTGCATTCCACTCGGTGATACCTGTATAAATGGAGACGATAGAGCCTGCCATAAACACACCAAAAGCAGCGATCATCGACCAAACATACGACTCTTTGCCATAACCCAATGGATGACTGCTGTCTGCAGGTTTGATCGCCTTTTTTTCTGCAACAATCAACAAGGTGCCATTCCCTGCATCTGCCCAAGAATGCGCTGACTCCGCGATCATAGAAGCAGATCCTGTCATCACTGCCGCAACGGTTTTTGCAATAGCAATGATGACATTGGCTCCGACGGCAATGAGCACCGTTTTTAGTGAGTTAGCATGTTGCTCACTTTGATTCGTCGCAGGGTTAGCACTATCACTACCAATATTAGTATGGGAAGCATCAGAATCGATGGCGTTCATAAGCTTACTTGCGCCACGACCAGATGGAACCTTCTGTCTAGTAGAACTATGAGCGTTGGTTTTGGGCGGCTTAAAACTCATGATAACCTCAGTAACATAACGAACATCTATCTATATTTGTGAGCAGCCTTACTTTCTATAAAACTGCTATTATTTATTAAGGTCTGTTGAACATTCAGCACCTCTAGCTGTTATGATCACGGCTCAGCTCTCCGCCCATCTCTTTTAACTCACAGCTGGGACGACTTGAGCTTTGCATACGTAAGTTCTTACGCTCTAACGCAGCATCAGCACGGCATTGTTGTAGATTGTTTTTAATCTCAAGTGGTGGCACTGCGGTTGGCTTACCTTTATCATCGATAGCGACCATCGTAAAGTAACAGCTATTGGTATGACGGACGGTACGCGCTCGCACGTCTTCGGCTTCGACACGAATACCAATCTCCATAGAGGTGTTTCCCACATAGTTGACACTGGCAGCAAAAGTCACCAGCTCACCCACATAGATGGGCTCTCGGAACATCACTTGGTCAACAGACAATGTCACTACATAGTTACCACTATAGCGACTGGCACAGGCATAAGCCACCTGATCAAGCATCTTTAACAAATCACCACCATGCACATTACCAATAAAATTAGCCATATCAGGTGTCATCAGTACCGACATATACAATTCGTGGTTTAAAGGTGCTTTTTTAGCAGTCGAGCTGGTATTTAATTGTGGCATGATGATCCTTATTTTTGGAGATGATTATGTATCTATACTAAACCAGTATGACAGAAAGCCAGTATGACAGATTTGACGCATTAAGAATATTTAACTGAGCCAATGAAAGCGATAAGCCAACCATGCAACAATAGCACTTACTGTACCTGTTAACACGCCGCCCCATACAAAATCAACCAATGCTGTATCTAGCGTAAAGCCTTTGTAGAGTGCTAAATTGGTAAAATCATACGTACCGTAAGCCATTAATCCTATTAAACCACCCAACAAGAAAATATAACCAATCGATGCGCCAGCTTTTATTTGCGGATACAGCACCAAGATACAAAGTGCCAGTATATAAAACATATAAAACACGCCAGCAGCCATCATGTTTGGCTCATCAGCCAATAAGTGACCGATGCGCGACTCATAAAAAGCGCCTTTCATGGTTGTCAGCCAAACGGCATCGACGCCCAAAAATATAACCACAGCAGCGAGATAAATAAAAACATAGCCCATGATATTACCCTTTATAAAATGAACAGAAATGTATAAAAGTCATAATGTCAGCCGTGGCTGAATAAAGTTTAGAAATGCTAAGATACGCGATGATACGGCACTGTTTTTGTAATATACCGCCTGTATTGTTTCGCGATTATTTGGTCTGACTATCGCATCAGGCAATATTTCAACCAAACGTCCAGAGTCCAAATCTTCACCAATCATAAAATGCGAGAGTAAAGCAATACCTTGATGAGTCAAGGATAGCTGGCGTAACGTTTCGCCGCTACTGGCTGTCATATGAAAGCTGAGTTTCACTGGTGTTTTTAATGGCCACCTGTTCAGCTTGGAGGCATCATTAAAGCCAATTAACTTATGACTGATCAAATCATCAATGTGGGTCACTTCGCTATGCTGACTTAAATATTCAGGACTGGCGACCAAATGTAGCTTACTGTTACCTAGTAGACGTGCATGCAGGTTTGAGTCTCTTAAATCGCCAATCCTGATGGCAAGATCAGTCTTGTATTCAAGCAAATCAATAATATTGTCATGCGAGGTTAGATCAAGCGTAATGTGTGGATATTGCGAAACAAACTCGCCGATCAAGGGCGTCAATTGATGCAACACAAATGGACTGGCTGCATCAATCCGTAGATGTCCACTCGGTGTTTGTTTTAACAGCTTAAGCGCCTCTTCACCCGTATATAAGGTATTTAAACTCTCACGCGCATATCTGATAAAAACATGCCCTTCCTCCGTCAACTCCAACCGCCGTGTCGTTCTATTTAGCAGCGTACATTGCAAAGTATCTTCGAGTCTAGACACAGCACGAGAGACTTTGGCAACCTGCTGATTCAGTAAATTAGCAGCGCCAGTAAAGCTACCAGTATCTACCACAGTCAGAAATATCTCTATATCTTCTGTCTTAGCATGCCCCATTATCGTGATCACCTTTACAAAATTGACAAAGGTATTTTGTCATTTGTGCTGTTTTTTGCAAACTATAAATACGTCAAACTACGCGCATCACTTAATTCCTAGGATGTCGTTATGCCACTCGCTTTATGGGCGCTTACTTTAAGCGCATTTGCAATCGGGACAACCGAATTTGTCATTGTTGGATTGGTTCCAACTATCGCAGCCGATTTAGGCGTGAGCTTACCTTCAGCAGGGTTACTAGTTAGCCTTTATGCTCTGGGTGTTGCCATCGGTGCACCCGTACTAACAGCACTCACTGGCCGCTGGAACCGAAAAGCCGTACTCATGAGCCTTATGGGTTTGTTCGTTATTGGTAACTTGGTAGCATGGCAAGCACCCAGTTATGAAACCTTAATACTTGCGCGTATTTTGACCGGTCTGGCTCACGGCGTGTTTTTCTCTATTGGTTCCATGATCGCCACCAGCCTTGTCAGTAAGGAAAAAGAAGCCAGCGCAATTGCCATTATGTTTACTGGACTCACCGTTGCGCTCGTCACAGGTGTACCCCTTGGTACATGGATTGGACAGCATTTTGGTTGGCGCGCTACGTTTTTGGTGGTGTCGGTCTTAGGTTTAATCGCCTTGATTGGTAGCGCATTATTGGTACCAAAAAATCTTAAACAATCTATAACCGCAACGTTTAAAGAGCAGTTACAAGTTATTGTAAAACCGCAGTTATTGCTCGTTTATCTTATGACTATCCTTGGCTATGGTGGTACTTTTACAGCATTTACTTACCTTGCGCCTATTTTAGAGCAGCAAACCAAATTTGCACCGTCTGCTGTTGCCCTTATTATGATGGTATATGGTGTGTCCGTTGCTATCGGCAATATCTGGGGTGGCAAACTTGCAGATAAACGTGGCCCTATTAGCGCGCTTAGCATTATATTTAGCGCCTTAAGTATTATTCTTTTATTGTTCACCTTTACTATGCAATCCAAAATTGCTGCTGTGCTCACTATTTTAGTATGGGGTGCTTTTGCCTTTGGTAATGTGCCAGGTCTACAAATATACGTGGTCAAGCAAGCTGAAAAATATACGCCAAACGCCGTTGATGTCGCCTCTGGATTGAACATTGCTGCATTCAATATAGGTATTGCAATGGGCGCGATTATTGGTGGTAGTGTGGTTGAAAACATGCATTTACAAGACACTGCTTGGATTGGTGCGGTTATCTGTTTATTGGCGCTAGCCGTGACCCGCTATTCAGGCTTCCTTGATAAACGTGCTGCGCAAATATCATAAAACCTCTTAGTACGTAGGTCTCAAACGGTTAGTACGGTATGAGACCTTGAGAGCGCTAAAGCGAAACAATATGTACACCAAAATATTTATATCGACGCTGTATCTGCCATATCTTCATCATTAAAGCCTGTTTCATCGCTCAAAACTGTTTTATGATTTAAGACGGCAGATGGCAAGTCAGAAAAATGTAGCGTATCGATATTATTTGGCTTTACGGCTGTCACTTGTACCACACCAATCGTGCGTTCTAAAAATCCACCTTCGCAGTAGCAAAAGTAAAAATTCCACAAACGAATAAAGGCATCATCATAACCAAGCTCGGTAATCTCTTCGCGCTGCGCCATAAAAGCTAAGCGCCAATCTCTAAGCGTATGCGCATAGTCAAAGCCATAATCATGAAGCTGTTTTATAACCATGTCGGTTTGCTCTGTGAACTGGGTATTAAGCTCTTGATTAGAAAGTAGACAGCCACCTGGGAAAATATGCGTCTGGATAAAATCCACTGAATTTAGGTATTCTTGATAATTCTGGTCATTAAAGGTAATCGCTTGTAGAACCATCAGCCCTGTAGGCTTGAGTAGACTGTTACACTTAGCAAAGAATACTGGCAGATACTCATGTCCAACGGCTTCAATCATCTCGATGCTAACTAGTTTGTCGTACTGTCCTGTTAGCTCACGATAATCCTGCTTGAGTAATGTGATTTTGTCAGACAGACCTTCTGCCTCTACTCGGCGCTGCGCCTCATCGTACTGCGCATCAGAAATGGTCGTCGTCGTGACAGTACAACCATAGTGCTTGGCAGCATAAATGGCAAAACCACCCCACCCTGTACCAATTTCTATCACATGGTCGTCAGCAGTCAATTGTAGACGCTGGCAAATAAGCGCCAATTTGTGCTGCTGCGCATCGCTCAACGACACATCAGGCGTACGATACACCGCTGATGAATACATCATCGTCTCATCTAAGAAACGCTGATACATGTCATTGCCTAGGTCATAATGCGCCAAAATATTAGATTTGGAGCCAGATTTGTCATTACTACGCAGCTGATGTTTGGCTTTTTCAAAGGCTTTACTCACGCCTGCAAAACGATTTTCTAACTTATTGAGTACCGTCAAGTTACGCGCTGCCAACCGAATCAATCCAGTCAAATCATCCGTATCCCACTCACCATCAATGTAGCTATCCGCTAGCGCAATAGAGCCACCGAGTAATAGCTGACGATATACGATGGGATCATAAATTCTCAATGTCACATGCAGCGGATGACGTCCGACTGCTGAACTGCTTATGCTGCTATCAGACGCGCCGCCAAAATGAGTCCTCTTAGGGGCATTATCGTCAAACGCCTCAATCAAAGTAATGCTACCAAACTGAACATGTTGCAACGCTTGAAATATCAGCTTTCTGGCTACTGTATTTACGCCACCACTCACTGGCTGCAATACAGTACTCTCATTGATTGCTTGATTTATCCGCGCGGTCACTTTTTCTAATGTTGAAACTGGTGCTCGGTCGGTCGGTCGTGCTGGCATTGTGTGTTTATCCTTATTTAAAGTTAAGTGCATTATTATTGATCTTCGAATATTGATATTCGAACTACTCAGGTTTGTTTTAGCGCTTAAGACTTGTTTTTGTCTATGCTGTCTTCTTTTTGCTGGCTATCGGCTAGCTTTTCGTCATAGTTTACATAAGGCACTTTTTTGATCGCATACAGTTTGAATGCATGCCAATAAATACGAGTTAAGGACGTCATATTCATCAGCGGGTTTTGGCGCAAGCTTTTGCGAACAGAATCAGCGGTCATTGGTACGCCAGATATCTTTATACCTGTTTTTAGTACCTCACCACGCTCATCACTGATATCAATCCCGATACACACCTGCAAGCAGTTATCAGGTTGTTTTTTTACCTTCACCTGCCAGCGATATAGCTGATCGATAGGATTAAAAGGTGACACATGAAAGTCTTTGTCATGACAAAACTCTGTATCCTCACCCTCAAGCACAAACCCATAGTAATGGCGCTTGTCCCATGGCGTATTGGAAACTTCGGCCAGCAAGTGTGTTGGGTTCTGATCTTCATCAAAACCCAAATAAAAATTCACTGGACTAAAATATACACCCGCATTACGGCATACCAGCAATCCGATGATATCGCCTGTCGGTGCACTACCTGCCTGCTCCATAAACGCTTGGCTTAAACGATTATGGAGTGCTTGAACAGAACTTGCCTCAGCCTCTGCATACTTGCCTTTACTTTTATTTAGCTCACTTAGGCCATTTGGGTCACTGGCGCTACCTGATCCTTGTGACTGCAACCCTTGCACATAATCGTCAGGGCAAAATTGCTGTAAGGCTTTTTTCTTTGCTGAAAATAATGGCAATCCTTTTGCTAATAGCCTTTTTAACGGCAGCTTTTGCAATAGCCTGTTTTCGCTACAAACTGCCGTACTTATTTCAGGCAGTGACTCCCCGCTAGCTAAGGCACTTATATTGACGCCCCAATAGCGATACGGATACACAAACTTATGTACATTTGGCAGTAATCTACTGTGCCACGTCGTTCCATGGAACAGCTGATGTGGCAATGCGGTGTTGGACGAATACTGCTCAATAGGCATGGTGCACTCTTTTATGATATTGGTTAATTTTGATGCCAAAACTTTGATGCCAAAACTTTGATGCTAAAACCTTAATGCTAGAATTTTGGTGCTAACATCTCAATGTCATGATTATTTCGCTTTTCGACGACCAAACAAGCTTGTTTTTTTCTTTTGACCAGTAATCACAGTATTGGGCTGTAAACTTTTCACATAGTCAACCAACTCTTGATTGGTAGAGGCAGTCGTCACCTGGCGCTTATTGAGTTTGCGTACCTTGATATCTGCCTTGACTGGTAAGTCTTTATAACGAAATGGCGTATGCGCACTCTCAGCATCGGGTAGATGACTTAGATCTACGTCATCTTTGATATCAATAGTATCACCGAGCGTTTGACACACGCGTAACCCGCTGCGCACGCCATCTTCATGAAAACCATTGAACCAATATGCTCCGCAAAAATGCGTATGCGTCCTTCCATTAGAAATAGTCGACCATTTGGTTTGTGCATCCATCATTGCCTTATCAAACACTGGATGACTGTAATCGATACTTTTGATAACTTGCTTCTCATCAATAGTCTTATTGGCTGTTGATGGATTGAGCGTAACGAGGTAGTTATGCTTTTTAGTAAGGCGTTGCAAAATATTCATGTGATAACTAAGTACAGGCTTAGCAGGAGTTTGTGCGCTTTCGACAGCTGTTCCTGCGTCAGTCATGTTGTCCGGCGCTGTTTCATCTATGAGATAATTCCAGCTTGCCCATGCTAGAGGCTTCTTGGGCAAAATACTGGTATCGGTATGAAGAACAGCGGTGTTGTTCGTAAAGCGGAAATGCTTCAGCACCTCAGTTTCATCAGTACTGGCATCTTTTAAAATCTTTAGCGCCGTATCTGCATGACAAGCAAAAATCACCTTATCAAATACCAAGTTTTCAATTGAGTTTTCGATACCGTCATCAGCACTGGCTGCATTCTGAACGGTCAATGACACTTGATCACCATCACGAACCACAGATTGTACTGGACAATTAACTTTAACTTGACCACCAGCCTTAACAAAGCGCGTAACCAGCTTATTCACATACTGTTTTGAGCCACCTTTTATAGTGAACCACTGCGGACGATTGACCACATCTAGCAACCCATGGTTATCGAAAAATTGTGCAAATAACACTAAAGGAAAGTCTTCTACATCATACAAACTGGTCGACCAAATAGCAGAAACCATTGGCAGCAAATAGTGGTCTTTAAACAACGTACCATAGTTTTTCTGTGCTAAATAACTGCCAAGTGTTTGCTCAGTAAAACTGCTAACGTCTTCTCCTTTTGCACGAGCAGTATCGTAATCCTGACGCAGCTGCTTGATGTGTTTATTAAACTGTAAAATATCTTTAATAAACTGCCAAAATTTTGGATTAAGCACATTTTTACGCTGCGATACTAAAGTATTGAGCGTGTGACCGTTGTATTCAAAATTGCTCGCCGTGTTTTTCACCGAAAAGCTCATGTCTGTCGACTGAAAAGGTACTTTCAAATCATATAGCAAGCGAAAAAAGTTAGGATAAGTGCGCTCATTAAATACGATAAACCCTGTGTCTATTGCACTGTTCTCGACATTGCTACTCTTGGCTTTTTTGCCATCTTGTAGTGCAACATCGATCGTGTTTACATGTCCACCGATATAGTCGTTAGCTTCAAATACGGTTACGTCGTGCTGTGCCACGAGGTAATGCGCACAGGTCAAACCTGATACGCCCGAACCGATAATGGCGATGCGTTTTTTCGCTTCAGTTTTAGAACTGCTTTGTGCATCATTGCTAGCTTGATTAGAGGCTGTCTCTGTATTTTTAAGTTTACGGCGCATCAGCGGCATAGAGGTTCCTTTGTATTTTTATCTGCTTCAATGAATGATGTTTTATCACAATAATAAGTAACTATTTATTAAGTTTGCTACTCACTTGTTGCCATACCAAATCTGGTAATGTTCCCAACGCTTTTAGTGGTAGGGTAAGTTTTTTGGGAAATTCAATCACCTCATGACCGCTTTCTATACCGCCGCGAATGGCTTGACTGGCCTGTTCTGGTGTCTGAATGAATGGCATAGGAAAATCGTTCTGTTCGGTCATTGCTGTTTCGACGAAACCAGGCACTACCAAGCTAACCGACACATCATGCGGCGCAAGGCTAATCTGTAGAGTTTTCATTAAATAATGGATGGCAGCTTTTGAGCTTCCATAAGCTTCAGCACGCGCAAAAGGCACATAAGCAGACGCTGAGCCGATACCGACTAAACGACCTTTTGAAGCGATTAACTTGGGCAAGACCCCTTCTATCGCATGCGACAACGTGCCCATATTCACAGACATAACTTTCATAAATATACTGCTATCGAAATTTGGCATATCTAGGTATTCGCACATACCTGCACCGCAAATTGCCACATCAATTTCCGATATTTTATCAAAGGCATCAAGCACCTTATTCCGATCCATCAAGTCCAAACTAACAACCTCTGCGCCTAATGACTTAAGCTCAGCCAATGCCTCCTCATCACGACCAACGGCATAGACCTGATGCCCTTCTAGTAGATAATCTTTGGTCAACTGGTTACCAATACCAGAAGTCGCGCCAGTAATCAGAATATGTAGTTTCTTAGAAGTGTCTGTCATCGTTAGTATCCTATCTCACTTTTTATAGTATAAAAATCACCGCTTAATAAGGCATCATATACATAATAATTGTTATCATTTGATATACGGTATTATTTGTATTTATTTAAGCTATTGCTCATTTTATTTAAAAAATCTAAATAGTTATAGTGTACGGATATAGGTTTATTGTTGTGTCTTCGCAATCAGCAGCATTGGGATGAGCAGCTGATATAAATTGGATCATTGTTAATCAAATACTGTTAATCAAGTACGGCTAATTGGGCGCTGTTAATACACATTGTCAAAATCATTCACCTTGATACCATCTCATGTTACTCGCGTCATAAGACAGCGTAATATCAGCGTGCTACAATGCCAAAACCAGTATCGAAGTTAGGGCATGTCCTCAATTCAATCGATAGTTATCTAAATGGGTTAAAAATAGCTAAATCTTGCCAAACGGCGTCAAATAGCTGACTAATATCTCGATATTATCTGCTCTATTTTCCTTGTTTGACGGCAATTTATCTCATTTTTATCACCATTTTTAAAATGAGGACACGCCCTAGTATAAAAATTAAAATAGATACTTTTACCACTTATATACTTTTACTACTTAATAGTGACTGTCTCTAAATGACGACTGCTTTCCCAATCTATAGTCAAATCCATATAAATCCGCTACATCGTCATCCTCGCTGACCGTACTAATGTATAGCTTGCACTCGGTTTCCTTGTATCGAAGTTATTTGAACTCAACTATATAAAAAATATTCCAATATATGAAAAATATTGATTCCTTACACATTCTAATATCGTATGCTGATAACATTTAAAACGTTATATCATTCATAATAGATTTTACCCACCCTACTAATATAAAAAGGATCTCCCATGAGCGAGTTGCAATTATCTGACCGCGTCAATAACATCAAACCATCCCCTACGCTAGCGATTACTAATAAAGCCAAAGAACTAAAAGCAGCGGGTAAAGATATCATTGGTCTGGGTGCAGGCGAGCCTGACTTTGACACACCAGAGCACATCAAAAACACAGCCATCGATGCCATTAATAATGGCTTCACTAAGTACACGGCTGTCGACGGCACGCCAGAGCTAAAAAAAGCCATTATTGAAAAATTCAAACGTGACAACGACATCAGCTACGAGCCTAATGAAATTCTAGTATCGGTTGGTGGTAAACAGTCATTCTTTAACCTTGCTCAAGCCTTTATCAACCCAGGTGATGAAGTTATCATTCCAGCGCCGTATTGGGTCAGTTATCCTGACATGGTTATCATCGCAGAAGGCGTGCCAGTCATCGTCAAATGCCCTGCTGAACAAGACTTTAAAATCACTGCCGAGCAATTAGAAGCCGCTATTACTGATAAAACCAAAATGCTGGTATTAAACAGTCCTTCTAACCCAACTGGCATGATTTATACCTTGGAAGAATTAAAAGCGTTGGCTGAGGTATTAAAGAAACATCCACAAATTTATGTCGTTTCAGATGATATGTATGAGCACATCCGCTGGACAGGTGATAAGTTCCATAATATCTTGAATGCTGCCCCTGAACTAAAAGACCGTGCCATTATCTTAAATGGTGTTTCTAAAGCCTATGCGATGACAGGTTGGCGTATCGGTTATGCTGGTGGTCCTGCCAAATTGATTGGTGCGATGAAAAAAGTTCAGTCGCAATCGACCTCCTGCCCAGCCTCTATCAGCCAAGTAGCAGCAGCAGAAGCCATTAGCGGCGACCAAAGCGTTCTAGAACCAATGGTAGAAGCATTCGAGAAGCGTTGTGATCTTGTGGTTGATGGCTTAAACGCCATCAAAGGTATTACTTGCTTGCGTCCTGATGGCGCATTTTATGTATACCCAAATATCGTGCCATTAATCAAAGCCGCTGGTTTGTCTTCTTGTACTGAATTTTCAGCATGGTTATTGGATAAAGTCGGCGTAGCCGTTGTACCTGGCGACGCGTTTGGCCTTGGTGGTTATATGCGTATCTCTTATGCCACTGATGAAGCCACACTAAAAGATGCGTTATCACGTATCGAAAAAGCAGTTGCTGAATTGGATGTTGCCGAATAAGTATTAGAGCATTATTTTTTTAAAAGTGTTTTATAAAAAAAGGCGCCACATATTCACTATGTGGCGCCTTTTTTGAATATTTTATAATCAGTACTGATACTCAGTGTAAAGCCTGTCTTTGACATACTCATCACACGCTTAGTGGAAAAAGGACCAAATCTGGAATGAATAGGTGAGAAAGCGGCCTATTCACTCATTAATATAATAATATTTGCCAATTATGAAAAAAAAGCTTGACGTATTTTTTATCTTTGCTAGAATACGCCCCACTTAGCAAGAACTCGTTAGAGACTTTCTAAGCTCGTTGTAAAGGTATCAAATACTTACAACCTATTCTCCAATAGCTCAGTTGGTAGAGCAACGGACTGTTAATCCGTGTGTCCCTGGTTCGAGCCCAGGTTGGAGAGCCACATTTTAGTAGTAAATCTTTGAATCACCTTTGATTCGATTATGGCATTTGCCAAAACCCCCATCACTTTGATGGGGGTTTTTTTATGGCTGGTATTTTTAAACATCAAGAGGCGTGCTCAATAATATTAGAACCTGCTGAACATTCAAAAATAAATGCTGCCAGCAACACATTTGAATGTTCAACAAACCCTAGTAAATTTAGTTATTTTAAGCCATTGAACGAGAAAAACAGCTGGTTAATATCGAAATATTAACCAGCTGCTTGGAAAGATTTAGTTATTTTTGGCCCAGTTATAAGATTACCGCTTGAATTGAGGATGTGCCCTAAGGCAAGAAAATAGAAATATGTGCCTGCTCTTTGTTTTCTTGAATCACATTGTCATATGCTGATAGCTGATCATTAGAAAAGCTATTGGTAAATTGCCACATAGTTGCAAATATAGCCGTTAATAGCACCGCCATAACAGCAATAATAATCCATAACGGTGTCTCACTCGTGAGCGTATGTTTTATCTGATCAGGAATGGCCCAAAATGGTGAAAATTCGTTCTTATTACCTCGTAGGTGCTCAATTTCATCACCCAACCGCGAGATGAGATAACGAATTTTTTCAGGGGCTTCTAAACGATACTTACCCTGAAAACCAAGTAGCATTGCATAATGATACACCTCCAATGCTGCTAGGTGCTTCTCTCCTTGCTCACGCAACCCATCCAAGCGATCAAAAAACTCATTACCAGCGACTTGTGAGCCAAACAAATCTAACTGCAGAGGATTTAACTCCCAAGAATCTTTGAGTATCTGAAATTCTGGCTCTTGCGATGTCATGATGGTTTCATCAATCAATGCACAGTAAGCATATTTTGCTTCGTGCACGTCTTCTGACATAAAGCCTTTTTTTCGCGCATTGGTCTCGAATTTATCTAAAAAGTTATATATCTTTTGGCGAAATTTACTCGGCTCAGTACTAAAATAATGATTACGCAGTAAGAAAACCAAATAAAAGCCATCATACATAATATCGACTAGCGACTGGCTGCTAACACGCTTATCAAGACCTGTTGCCGAAACTTTTGATGCTACTTCACCTGAATCTAATAGTGAAGGCGCAGAACCCGTTGAATTATTCCCTGCCATGACTGTTCCTAATACGTATTATTTTCGGATACTACTTAGTGTCTATATTTTAGTATCTATAGTCATTTACCCATTTTAAAAAGGACAATAGAAATGAAGACACACTACGCTGATAAAAATAACTGATAAAAATGCTGAATCACAATCTATCACACATAGTCATTTATGATACATAGCTATACAAACAAATAAACTTGTAGCAGGCTCACTCAAAAGTAAGCCTGCTAATGACTAATAAACGAGGCTACTGAACGATAGCCATCAGCTCGATTTTTAAATCGTCAAAACCATTCGGCACATAGATACAGATAGACTCAGATTTTAACATCTCGTCATACAGATCACCTACTGGCTCAATAGTAAAGTAACTAAACCCTGGTCTCACAGGTATTGCACTAGGTACCTGAGTAACATGGGACACAGGTGAACCTGGTAACGCTGACAGAACACGTTTTTCTACTGCGTCAGGAGTCGCGATCTTAAAGCGGCGAGGTACAATATCAATCAGCTCATGCATCGGTAGCGACGAGCTAATAGACAGATACAACTGTGAGCCACGCGTAATTTTGTCACTACCCAGCTCACCAGTATAATAAGAGGGTTTATTCTGACGTAGTGGAATCGATATAAAGTTACTCGCAATAACGGTATTAAGTAACTCACGAATAATCGAAATGATACTCACAAATGACTCATTGGCATTATCATGGTGATAAGCGGGCAAGTCGCCGACTTTATATAATGAGCTAAAAGTGGCCAATTGACTGGCGACGTTTAACAGCGCTTCATAAAGGCGTTCTGGATGTAATTTGGCATTGTTATATAAATGACTTAGCTGAGAGTATGCTGTATTGAGCGTATGTAACAACCAAAAAGAAGCAATATCTGACGAGCGAAACTCTAGCAAGTCATTATTCGATTGACGGTGATGATCGTATAAAGAGGTAGACTTGGTATTAATCATGGTCATCAAACGATAGACTTGACCAACAAGCGCAGGATTACTCGTAATTTGTACGCTCGGTACAATGTAATCCTCATCCACTTGATAAACGCCTTGAGTCGTACGTTCTAACTTGGCAACCAGTAAAGATACGGTATCTTGACTGGGCGCTTGCGCGGAATGACTTAGCTGCAAACTGGGGGACAACTTAATAACGTCGATGACCGCCTCAGCTGCTTGGCTATATAAATCTTGCGCCTCGACTGCACCTCTTACATAGCGAGCAGGGTTTTCACTTTGCTCGGTCTGTATATTACTACCGCCACTATGAACTATCTCTAAACTCAAAAATACAAACACATCATCGCCATTGTCTTGAGTATCCAATGTAATAGCTTTTGGCAATGCATCAGTACGGGGCGCTTGATATATTGTTCCATCTGGCAATACAGCATAAATACTTTGAAAGCTTAATAAATTGCTTTCCAAAAGCTGCTTATCAATTTGGACATCAGACACGCCATACGCATATGGATGCGTCAACATCATACTCAATGCTCGCTGCGAGTTATGATAAGTGTCTTGAATTTGAAAATGCTGAGGTCGTAGAAAAAGCCCCTCGCCCCATAATACTCTGTTTTTACTCAAGACAATCTCCTACGAACAGCTGGTCAATGGCTGCTGATAATATTTTAGTTTGGTCGTAAATTCGGGTGCTTTGTCTGGGCTGATGCCTTCCGTAATATTTACATCGCATGCGCCAATATTAAGCGTGAGTGGTGTGTCAAAATTGAGGCTGCTGATGGGAATGAGAAACTGCGAACGTTTTTTGGTGTATCTCAGTCCTACTTTTACCGCAATAAAACGGGCATCTTGTGGAATATTTAAGCTCAGATTACTGTCACGATTAGGAATAACACTGACTTCTTTCGCAGCTAGCGTTTCAACTTCAGTAAATTGGCTGTCTTCTTCTAAAAATGCTATATAAGCAGTACTCGCTGTACCTTGCGTTGCACGACCAGCATTGGCACTAGCCGATGCTTTAATAAGCACTGGAATTTGCTGACGTTTTAGGTGTTTTTGCAATGCCTCTAACTGTTTCTGCTGCTCCTCTAGCTGGCCTTTGAGCTCCTGCAAGTCATCATCATTACTGATAAGACCTTTTATCTTGTCAGTAATACCAGACTCACCTGCTAGCTCAGAAGTTTTATCATTTGAGCTACTAAATCTATCAGTGCTACATCCAGTTAGCGTGCCACTTAGCAAGAGTCCTGTGACAATAAATGATATCGGCAGTGTCATACATCTGTTCATATTTTCAATTTACCTTGAAGTATTATCGTCATTATTGACTGGTCAAAATCTCTGCCATTTCTGGGCGGCCGAGCACCCCTTTTTTACGTAGTTCAACATGACCAAGATCCATCATGCGCCAGTCACCACCCCACACAAGTCCAGCAGACTTCGCTACTTTACCATATAATTTATAACCTCGCATCGCCCAAGGATCCTTTTCAGTAATGACAATCTTACCATTTCTAATAAAAGCACTGTCACCTGCCAAACCAAACTGATGATAGCTCTTGTATGAGCCTGCTTTTGTCACATGAGAGCCTTTTTTGAGCAGTCTTGCCTGCCTTTCAGGGCTTCGATAACCTTCTAAAAGTACCATCTCATAGCCATACTGATCACTCATCACCTTATACACAGTCAACAGCCGTTGAACAAACTCCGAGTTCATTTTCTTCCAATTACGGTCAGCATTCTTAATGTTGATATGACCGTTACTTAGATGTGAGGCCAAAATGTCACCTGAATAACCAGTACTAGTATCTTGAGTATTTAAGTCAGATAAATCCGGTTCAGGTAATAACAGAGGTCTATTAACTTGAGCACCATTATGTGAGGCTTCCGGCCAATACGCCGTATCTGCCTTGCTGGCGTGATAACTGGCAATCTCGGCATCTAGTTCAGCAAACAGCTCTTCTGGTGGCGTAGGTGGCGGACGCAAACGCTCTCCAATTAATAGCTGGCTGATTTGATTGCTTGGAGTGTTGATTGTCGTATCGTTCGCATGATACACCTCAAGAGAGTAATTAGTAATCAAGGCATAACATAGTCCAGCAGTGGCCACAACAATCACCAATGACAGTGCTGATATAACGGGAATACGAGAAATATCTACCCTTTTAACCTTATCTATTAGCTGCTGTATGCGAGCGCGCAACGGCTTTACTTGGGGCTTTATTACTGAAGAAGCTGCTGATTTCGATTTGAATTTAACACTAAATAGCCGCTGAAAAAATACCGTAATGCTATTCAACAGTCGCGTGAATAGCTGCCTATCAAAAAGCATGACAATCATGATGATAGAGATAAATGTAAAAGCAGACACAATCACGTAAATCATAAATAAGCGGCAACAATTGTTAAAACGATAAAGATGAAGGCAAACAGGCGTTGATAAATTCTATTTCGCAAGTATTATATAGACAAATCTCTCTGTTCAAAAGAAAGCTGACTTAATTATACTAATAAAAAAAATTTAACCACATTAAACGCCTCTAATATCTTTTTATACTGCCCGTATACTGTCTATATTTACTGCTATTTACCGCATATCGTTGCTATCGCTAATTATTGTAGCGCCATCTCATTCGATAAAGACCTCTCAACTGTACAATCCTCTGACAACCTAGCCACAGGTAAGTGAAATAAAGTCGCCAAATATAGTAGAAAGAAGTCTATTAATACCATAAAATATGGTCTAGAAAGTTTGATTACATGGTAATAATTATAATAACAACCCAACACATAGGGAGTTCAGATAAGTGGGCGCAAAAAAAATACTGTCGTACAGCCGTTTTATTTTAGGCGCATTTTTAGCAGTCTACCTTCTCTTAGTCTGGATGTACTTTAAAGATAACGCCCGACAGCTTACTTCTTCTGGCTTATTGCTGTGGTTTGTCGCTATTCCTATACTATTATTTGGTACTATCATGGCACTCCTATGGTGGCAAAAAAAACTGGATAAGCAAGAAAGTCAGGCGTCTGACACCCTTGATGAGACTTCAAATAAAAAAGAAAGTGCCAAACTACCCGATACTTACCAACTATTTGTTTTTAGCCGTATTTGCTTACCTGAGGGCGACAGTTGGTCTGATGTCATTAATAACGACCAAGATCTGACTTTATTAAGTGATGAACTGACAGACTTCGATGGCTTGCCAGTGTTGGTAAAGCCAATCACTAGACTTGCTGATGCTACATCACTACCCTATCGCTATATATCTGATGAGCCCTCAGACGATATAACATTACGTTTATGCTCATTAATTCATGAGCAGCTTACTTTGAGTGAGGAATTGTGGTCTACCCTTGCTGAACACCTCGATCAGTATCAACAAGATAATACTCAGCCAAACTCAGCTATTAATGTCCACCCTGAATGGCAACAACATTACTTGGTTGGTTCCGAAGAAAAGCATAAGGAAGATACAATAACGGCAACCTCCGTTGCTCACCTATCCACTCTACCTATCTATTTATGCCTACCTATTGGAGCCGACTCTGCACCTCTGATTGCAATAGTAAAAGAACATTTAGCCACCTACGGTATTCCCGAGACCTTACTCTCTTTTACACTGATCGAGACCAATAATGATGATGCAAAAGACTTAGAAAACAAAGGTGAAAGCGACCCGGCGAGCTTCATCAATGAACACCTCACATCATTATCACTGTCAGCAATGCCTGAAATGCGCTTACTTATCATTGCAGATACACAGCTGAGTGATGAATGGTTAGATCAGCACTTGTATCCACACCAAACTCAAACGACCAATATCATTCCTACTGAGGCTGGTGCATTGCTAGTGTTTTTTAATAAAGCGGCTCAAGATTTACTCGACATTGAGACCAACACCAGCGTTTTATTGACAGAGGTGCATACACCTGATGCTAAACATCACGATAGCCATGGTACTGAACGCATGAATAATAGACGTGGTTACCTAAACCACTTAACAACTATTAAAAATTTATTGATAGATAACGAACTGTCATTAGTACCGACTAATACGGCATCGCCAAAAACGCTAAACAAACCCACAACAAAGCCAGACAACACCGAAACCAAGACTAATGTTGCACCATTAGATACTAGTATTACCGCTATATCAGACATTAATCCATCAACACAACCTTATGATATGTCAGTATATATGAGCTTTGTTGAGGCGTTTATCACAAAAGGCGCTCTAGTAAATGAATACCATTTAGGGCATTATATGCCATTGAATAACTGGTTAAAGCCATTTATTAGCCTATCGTTGTTCGTTAACTTAGCAGAAAAAGACCAACAAGAGTCAGACAGCGTATTTTTGATTACTCAACATAAGCATTGCTCTATGCTGTGGTTAGCAGATGACTTTCAGAAATCAGAACCATAGTTTTTGGCAATACAGTTTTTGGCAACATGGCTTTTAACGACCCAACTTTTGGCAGTATGGCTTTTAGCAACATCAATTTGATGACGTCATTTTGATTAGTAGTATCGTTGTAGACACTCATTTTATTATCTTAAGATTACACTAGGTAGCACGCATGTTTTCAAGGTTTTTTCATCTTATCTATAACCCAAGAGTGCTAGTAGCTTTGGGCATCATAGTCGCCTTAGTCTTGTTATATGACTATGTCCCTCTTAAAACCTTTTTCATGATTATCGGTATCCTAATTGCATGTATCGTATTAGGTTTTGTCGCCTACTATCTATGGAAAAAGCGTAAAAAAGCATCAGAGGATCTGGCAGATCTGGTAGAAGACAATGCCAATGAAAGTGCTAGTAAAGAGGCTACTAATAAAGTAAAAGATGAAAACACCCAAGAGGTGCAGGCATTACGTCAGCAAATGCAAGACGCTATTAAGACGATTCGCAAGTCAAAACTTGGTGATCAAACAGGTAAAGCGGCATTATACGAGCTGCCATGGTACATGGTCATTGGTAATCCAGCAGCAGGAAAAAGCTCAGCGGTACTACACTCCGGCTTAAAATTTCCATTTATGGATCAGACCAATAAACTGTCTGTAAAAGGGGTTGGTGGTACACGTAACTGTGATTGGTTTTTTTCAACCGAAGGGATTTTGCTTGATACAGCTGGACGTTATTCTGTCTATGAAGACGATCGCTCAGAATGGCTGTCTTTTTTAAGTTTACTTAAAAAGAACCGACCTAAAGCGCCTATTAATGGCATTATCATCGCTGTTAGTATCGCTGAGCTGACCAAAAATGATCCAAACTATGCACTAGATTTGGCCAAAAATTTACGCAGTCGTGTCCAAGACTTAACCGAACAACTAGAGGTCTATGCGCCTGTTTATGTAGTATTTACCAAGATGGATTTGGTTTCAGGCTTCCGTGATTTCTTTAACGACTATGAGCAAGAAGAGCGCAATCAAGTATGGGGCGCAACCATCCCCTACCCTGAAGACCCTGACAATATAAATATTACTGATGTGTTTGAAGACCATTTTGGTATATTGGTCAACGGTCTGAAGGATTTAAGTACCACCAAACTGTCTTTGCGTCATCAGCGGACTGTCTCTCCCAGTCTTATGACGTTTCCTATGGAGTTTCAATCGTTACGTCCGATGATACGGACGCTGATGCATGCTTTGTTTGAAGACAATCCTTTTCAGTTTAAGCCAATCCTGCGCGGATTTTACTTTACCAGTGCCTTACAGGATGGGCAAGTTAGCAGCCAAATGACGCTGAAAATGGTACAAAACTACGATTTGCGTCCACCTGCTGTACCACTCAATGCACAGCAAGAATCTGCAGACAAGCCTTATTTTTTACAAGATTTATTTTCAAAAGTCATCTTAAAAGACAAGCATCTCGTCAAACAACACAAAAACCGTAATAAGCGTGGTCATCGTGCGATTGTAACTCTCGCTGCCGTGGTTGCATTGTGTGCAGCTGCCGGTCTGTGGACATGGTCATACACCAATAATAAACAACTCACTGAACGCGTTGTCGCCGACTTACAACAAGTCGCCGAGCTACAAAAAAATGCTAATGGTGATCTGCAGTCGCAGCTTGAATCACTTGATATCTTGCAAAGCCGTATAGAACAACTCGAAGGCTACGAAGAAGACAAACCATTGTCTCTAAGCTTTGGGCTGTATCAGGGCGATAAGCTGAAACAAAAGCTATTGGCTGAGTACTATAACGGTATTAATATTATTGTGTTGGCACCTACCAAACAAAATCTCGAACAGTTTCTGTCAGAGGTAAATTCAAATGCGGCACAGCTAGAAGTGCGTACAGAAGAAGCCTCTGACGATACGGCTGAAGAAGAAGTCTCTAATGACGCTTATATCCAGTCTGACCCTACAGACGTTGAAGATGCTTATAATGCTCTGAAAGCCTATCTGATGCTAAGTAGTCATGAACATCTCGAAACCAGTCATTTGAGCGATCAGATGACGCGTTTTTGGCGTAATTGGCTTGAATCTAACCGTGCGGATATGCCACGTGACAAAATGATTCGTCAAGCCGAGCGCATCTTGAGCTTCACACTGGCTCATGTCGATGATCCTGCTTTCCCACTTATTCAAAACGACTTGGGACTGGTAGACAACACACGCAATACTCTGTCAAAAGTTAGCAAGGGGCAACCTGCTCGTGATCGGGTCTACTCTGAAATAAAAATGCGTGCCTCTGCCCGTTTTCCATCCGTAACAGTCGCCCAAATCACTCAAGATACTGCCAATGAAACCTTACTCGGTAGCCACGTTATTTCAGGCACCTTTACCAGACAAGCATGGGACTCTTTCGTCAGTGATGAGATCGACAAAGCAGCCACTACTAGAGTGGTAGCAGATGATTGGGTACTAGCAACCAGTAGCCAAAACGATCTTACGTTGACAGGCAGTCCTGAACAAATAAGACAATACTTGGTCAACCGCTATAAACAAGAATATATCAGCGAATGGAAACGGTTTTTATCACAAGTATATATTCGTGATAGCAAGGGTTTCGATGATCATGCAGTGCTATTAAGTCAGCTATCTAATGCGGCAGATTCACCATTAAAAACCCTGTTTGTAACGGTTGATCGTCAGACTCAGTGGGACAATAAAGCATCTACTCCAGCTGCTGCAAATGGTGGTGAATCTCGACGCTCATTTGTCAATTGGTTTAAGCAAACCATATTGAGACAGAGCCCAGCCGAACTGCGACAGGCAGAAGCAGCTTTGGGTAACAGTGGTGGTACTAGTAACACCTCAACTCCTGCAGCACCATCAGGTGTGATTGCCCAAGAGTTCTCATCCATACATGCATTAGTCGTACCCAGAGAGGACAATCAAGACTTGTCTTTATTAGACAATTACTTAGCAAGTCTAGGTGACGTTAGAACACGCTTCAATAATATTGCGCGTAGTGATGATATCGGTCCTGATGCTTTATTGTTTGCTTCACAGACGCTCAGTCCTGATGGCTCAGAGTTGACCAAGTCGCTACAAATTTTGGATGAGCAGATACTTAGCCAAGCCAACTCTGAAATTAAAAAACTTGTCCGCCCATTATTGAGTGAGCCACTAACGCGTTCATTCAATATGCTACTGACACCAACTAAGGCTGAAATTAACAAGGTATGGAAAGCGCAAGTACGTAAGCCTTTCCTTGATAATCTAGAGAAAAAATACCCGTTCACTGCAAATGCCAACTTAGAGGCAACACCTGCAGAGATTGGTCAGTTCTTTGGTGAAGATGGCTATGTGGCACGATTCGTTAATGAAACCCTATCACCCTTTATCATTCGTCGCGGTGATCAGATATCGAGCAAGATTTGGAACGGTGCAGGTCTAGGCCTTAACCCGCAGTTTGTCGCTGATTTTGGTCGCTACTTTACCAATTACACTGGTAACAGTAGTTCTGGCTCTACTGGTACTACTACTGGCACTGCCAACCAAACCACATTCCAAATTATGCCTTTGCCAGTTAGCGGCTTGACTGAATATACGATTGTGGTCGACGGTCAGCAGCTTCGCTATCGCATGGGTACACAAGCTTGGACAACATTTGTATGGCCCAACCCAAGTAGCCAGCCTGGAGCAAGTATTCGAGCCAAAGATTATGATGGTAGAGACTTTACTGTGTTTGAAGAAGCAGGAAGCTTTGGGGTAGAAAGAATGATCAATAGTGCTCGCCGCACTGAACTTGGCGATGACATCTTTGAGATGGCATGGTCAGGTGATGGCATTACTATTCCAGTACGCTTTAGACTGATTAGTGGTAGTGGTGGCACTACCCCTCAAGGCCGTGCAAGCAATCCATTTACTGGTATGAAGCTACCTGATGAAGTGATCGCTCTTGGCGTGACACGTTCTGCTATGCCGGTCTCTGATAGTAATGAAGCTAACACTGGTACATCAACTGAGCCTCCAGTAACTAGCCCAACTGCGCCACGCAGTGAAGATAATAGTACAACGGAGCCAACATCAGCACCAAACACGTTGAACTTGACACCCACGACTGATGGCAATGATAGTGATAGTGATAGTGACAGCGGCCAGACTGACACGTCTACTACCACAACGGATAATAACCCAACCACAACTGACACACAGGAGCCAACGCCGTGACTCCTGAATCCTTACCTTTAGTATATTTTGGCAAACTGCCTGCCCGTGGCGATTTTGTACGGGCACGCACGCATATTCCTGAAAGCAATGCCATCGATGAGTGGGTCAGCAAAGCTCTAGTCAGCTCAGAGACACTATTTAGCGATAGGTTGGTAGATAGGACGACAACCAACAAAACAGCTTTTTTAAACTTTAGTCATGTGAACACCACATCCAATGAGATTATTACCGGTGTTCTCATTCCTAGTCATGATAGCAGTTATCGTAACTATCCGATTATAGGTTTTGGCGTCCAGTATGTTGATAAGCCAAAAAGCTGGATGAATTATTTACCCATTAAGTCTGCTGCTATTTGGGAGGATACTCATGAAATCCTTAGCATAGCTAAGTCTAAAACTGACAATGCTGAGTTGATGGACTACCTCAACCACAGCCAGATTACGATCAATAATAATGCCAGTACTCACTATTACGACTTTATCAATACCTCTACTTTGCAAGATATCGCCATATTGATGAACATCGATAAATCACAATTGATACAGCAAATCATCGCCACTGGCTTGTTGTTTTTGCCTACTTTTGCCAAAGGCTTTCAAGGTCTTAATAAAGTTATCTGTTGGTCACTCACTTCTGATAGAGAAAACTCCATACACATGGCAACTTTTTGGCATGATTTGATCAGTGGGTTTTATCAACCTCATCAGCTCTATCTGAACACTTATCTCTACCGTGTTTCTAATTGCTATCGCTTACTATTGAGCTTCACAAAACCTGATGGGCATATACTGAGTCAAATATCAGAGAGCGAAGACAGCTATCCCGAAGATTGGGTGGTTATCTCTCATAGTGACTGGACACAAGGTTATATCGATGAGGATATCGGACTGACTCGTTTCAATAAAGTCTTGTTACAAGACAACCTCTACCTGTATGATACTAGGCAATTGTTTAAGAAGACGTTTTTGGCACAATAATCGTGCATCAAAAAGATGATATTACGATAGGCGGTCATCGCTATATATCAGACACCTATATTTGATAATTGCTCAATACTATTAAGATTAAAAAGGCACTTGAATGAAGGTCCTCTCTAACATACTAAACTCCAAGCTAACGGGTCACTCAAAAAAACTGCTGTTAGCGGCAGCTATAACACTGCCCATCAGTGCAGTTGTTGTTGCAGCACAAAATGATGGTTTGGCACCAAACGTACCTGTCGTCATCAAAGGTGTGGTTGCGACTAGCTCAGACAAGCAGCAGCTTATAGAGAAGCTAAAGGCGCAATATCCCGATAAAACCATCCGAGATGAGATCGAAGTACGGTCGAATATCAGTATACCGACCAACTGGCAACAGATAGCCACCGCCATTATCGATAGTGACATCTCTAATATTAGTCAGGGCCGTATCGATATTCATGGTACAACCATTAGCTTACATGGCAAAGTAAGTAGCTTGGAACAAAAACAAGCAATCCAAAATCGTATTTCTACACGCCTAACCGACCTCTATCAATTGGACAATCAACTGGTCATTGTAGAAGGTGAGCAGCGCCTTATCGATGAGACATTAGGCAATCGTATTGTGGAGTTTGAATCTGGTAGCGCCAACCTTACGCCCATGGGACTTGGTATCTTAGATGACATGGCAGGCGTATTACAGCGGGTCGGTGATAAACCAGTCACCATCACTGGGCATACAGATAACGTTGGTAACCCTACTGCCAACTTAGCCTTATCCAACGATCGTGCAGAAGCAGTTAAGCAATATCTGATAGGTCGTAACATCGATGCAACACGCCTCAGTACGACAGGTAAAGGAGACGCAGACCCTATCGCTAGCAATGACAATGAAGAAGGGCGTACTCGTAACCGCCGTATCGAATTTACACTCGAAGAATAACATTACCGTCGAATAACGTTGCCACACGTAATGATAATGGCAGACAAACACTTATCTTTTAATGTCAGCTCTCAAAGAAATATGATGCCATTGTACCAAGAATAGGAACACTACCATGTTACGCTTGACCAATACCGTGCTGCCCATGCACCCTGATAGGTTATATGCCAGTGAGGGCAATACACAAGCCCTCTATCCAAGTGCGCGGCAAGACATCAGTGCCCATCAAGCGTGGCAAAATAAGCTGATGCAAGCATCTTGTGAAAACGATATCATCGCCCAGTTAAACCCCAACGGAAATCAACAACATCAGCAGCATGGTATCGACACTTACGTATTGCAAGTCTATATTCATGAACGTCACCACCCTCCCTTTACACCGCTCACTGACTTAATCGGTAGCACCTTAACCTTAAGCTTTGATACCCCAAGCGGCCTAGCTTATCGTCATCTATATCTGACTGCCGTGCATCAATTGGATCACGATGGTAGCTATGGCTATTATCGTCTGCTCGCACAACCACTTACCTATCGCTTACATCAGCATCCACGTTGTCATATAGACACTAACCTATCGGTACAATCAATGGTGGCAGAACGCACTGCTACTCTAGAGATAGAAACCATCGATGATAGTAATAGTGAAGACGCCAGCTGGACACCTGCACGCATGACCCAGTGGCAAATCAGTGACTGGGCGCATATTTGTGAGCGTTTATCACGTCAAGGGCTAACCGCCTATCTACGACATGAGCAAACGGATGAACATACACCGCCAAAGCTCGTTATCACTACAGCCTATCCAAGCGAGAGCGATGGTGTTAGCGCAAATATCGGGGCGCTACGCTAC
>NZ_JBQSVP010000009.1:0-52024 GCF_052376345.1 Psychrobacter sp. AOP5-GZ1-6
CATCGTTGAGCTTGGTGCGAGCCATAAGTGACGCCTTGTTTCTTTATTGTGGTAAACACTAGAGTAAGGCGTTGCTTATTTTTTTCAATGTTTTCTCAATTCTATACAGCCCCTATATAGAAGTCAAGGGTGATATAGAAATAACAGACAAGCAATCAAAGCCAGATGGCGAACGTCAGCTAACTGTACATGCCATGCCATATGTATTACGCAAAATCATCGTCGCTGACCATCAAGTAAACTGTGTAGGCGTCGCGCCACAATCATGCCTGTTAACAAAGCCAGCTGACCAAACGGATAGTCAAACAGATTGGCAGTACAGATATAGTGATATAGAGGGTTTTGATTATGAACCTAATTATGAGTATACCTTGCTTATCAAAAACACAGCCGTTGCTATGCCACCTGCTGATGCATCATCAGTACAGAGCGGGCTGGTACAAGTCATTGAAAAGAAAAGAACCCAACCCTAGTGATTAAAATGCAACCCCAAGGCAGCAGAGTGCAAGAGGTACACGCTGGTATGGCTGGCGAGGACACTTACGTCCGATAAAGCACTTTCACCACATGCCAACCAAATTTGGTTTTCACTAAATGCGGGGTGAAAAGTTCACCAGTAAAGCAGACTTTATCAAATGGCGGTACCATGTCGCCTTTTTGAAACTCACCTAAGCTACCGCCTTTTTTACCTGATGGGCAGGTTGAATATCGCTTAGCGAGCACATCAAACTTGGCACCCTTTTTAAGCTTGGCAATAATGTCTTCAGCCTGTTCTTTGTGTTTTACTAAAATGTGTAATGCGCTAGCGGTACGAGCCATAAGGTAGACCTTTTATAAAATATTGATTATTGGAGTATTATATCACTACTTATTATCTATAGTTGATCATGAGATATTGATACCGCTAAACAGCATCAAGTTGCCATTTAATACGTTAAAAGGTGTTTTTTTAAACTTTACAACATTATAAATTATTTAGGCATTTCAACAAACTCATAACGTTCGAGGTACAAACCAATAACCGTTAAAGCCATAATTTTCTTACTATTAATGTATGATGAACATCACTTTCTTCGGGTTGGTCTGCTTTACCTGACTTTAAAATAACAATTTTTGATACAACACCAGAACGACTTTTCTTACCCGCAGGATGGCCTCACAATCATTGATAGTCATTTTTAGGAGAACGCTATGAGTACTCAAATAACAAAAAACCATACGTACATTGATGGGCATAAAATTGCATTTTTGGAACAAGGCTCAGGTAGTCCGATAATTCTGCTACACGGGATTCCAACCAACAGCCTTATGTGGCGAAATATCATTCCAGAGCTTGCAAAGACACATCGTGTCATCGCCCCTGACCTTCTCAATTATGGTAAATCTGACAAACCAAACGATGCAGATGTGTCCATTAACGCTCAGAGTAGCATAATCGCAAAACTCATGGACGTCTTAGGTGCGCGGCGTGCTGATATTGTTGGGCATGATATTGGTGGCGGTATTGCGCAATTGATCGCAGTTAATTATCCAGAGAAAATTCGTAAGCTTGTCTTGATAGATAGTATCTGTTTTGATTCGTGGCCTATTCCAGAGTTTGAACCCTTGCAAGAGCCTGGCGCTGAGTCTGATATGAGCTCGGAGGATTTTTTAACCATGATGCGAGGCTTCTTACCAAAAGGCGTACAAGATAAGAGCATCATGACGGATGAGCTTATAGATATGTATCTTGAACCTTGGTCGACTGAAGATGGTAAGCATGCCTTTTTCCGTAACCTTGAACGGTTAAACAAGGAGTATACTCAGGCTATTGCTGACGATCTGAGTAACCTTCAGCAACAGACACTTATTATGTGGGGAGATCAAGATCCTTTCCAAAAACCGGACTATGCGCCAAAGTTAGTAGAAACGATTCCAAATGCGGAACTTGTTTGGATCAAAGATGTCGCTCATTGGTTAATTGACGAAAAACCTGATGAAATTGCAGAACACCTTAATCAGTTTTTAGCCAAGGCATAAAAGTCTATAAACAACCAACACAGCGCTTCACTAAGCTACGACTCAATTGTGGCTGAGTGAAGCGTTTTGAGTGTTTTGTATGACAGGAAATAAAATTGCTTATCAAATCATTTATCGCTCTGCTCAACCCCTCTTATTAATTGCCAATTCTTTAAATCCACACATTTACACACTGCTTTAAAAAGTACCTTAAAAACACCTCAAAATAATACTCTCTAAATTTGCACAGAACAGTACTATCACCCCTATTTTATTATTCTATGCTCGTACGCGAGCACTAATTAGGTAATAAATTCTTTGTAACTACTGATAAATATAGGTTACAGAGATTTTTTTCTTTAAATTTATGTACTGAAATTTTAGATAAAAACGATATTTATAGCATTTCAAGTGATAAATACATCACCCAATCGCTATTGTCTTAATTGTTGGTACATTATGCTATAATCATCCCCAAGTGAACCTTGGGGATGATTGTTAGTTAAACTGCTTTTTATAAAGGAATTTTTATAAATAAAAATATTCAAGGTGTCCATCAAGGTATCCAATAGTCAAGACAGTGATGGCTATATTCAATTAACGGTATCACCAACCATTACGACGGATATAAATATGGCAATCAACGACCTTAGTGATATCAATCAGCTGACCACTCAAAGCAAGACCTATTCAGTTCGTGTATCAGGTATGGCAGGTTTGAGCGTGCAAGTCTCACCAAGCGGCAAAAAATCATATTACCTGCGTTACGCACATCCGCATATTAAAGGCAAACGTCCCAAAATCATGATGGGTAGTATTGAAGAGGTCAGTTTATATGAGGTTAAGTATAAGGCAGAATCTATACTCGCCCTTGTAGCAAAAGGGGTTGACCCCAAAGCGCGTCACCAAAAGGAAAAAACCCATAAATATGCGCACTTAAAAAACGCACCTTTTTCTGAGGTGGCTCAGGCATGGCGTGCCAATAAAATGGCGACTCGCCATAAGGGTAAAGGCAATAAAGCAGGGTTTAGCGATTCAACACTTAAATTTTGGGATTTATGCTTAGGATATATGTGCGCTGAGATTGGCGATTTGAGGATGAACGACATTACCAGCGAAGTTATTTTAACGGTGTGTGAGTCGATTCAAAATAATAAGAACCAAGCGGCGTTCGTTGGGGCCAGTACTAGGCTCTATACAGAAAAAGTGTTTTCATTTGCGGTGGCGCGCGGCTTGTGTGATAGGAATGTGGCTATAGATACCCGAGGAGAGCTGGCACCTGCCAACTCAGGCAGGCACTTACCAGCCATCACCAAGCCAGATAAATTCGCAACCTTATTACAAGACATGGCATCATTCAATGGTGCGAGTACGATTACCATTGCCGCCATCAATTTATTACCTTATGTGTTTGTGCGTAGTATTGATTTGCGTTCTATGCGCTGGCAAGACATAGATTGGGACAAACGTATATGGGCGTTTTCTCCAACCAAAGGCCAAGGGCGTGATGATATGGTGTCAGATCTAGTGGTGCCATTAGCGGCGCAGGTCATTGCAAGACTGCAAGAGATACAAGCTATCACTGGTCATAAAGAATATGTGTTTTCATCAATGCGCACTTCAAGTAATGCTTATATCAGTAAAGCAGCACTGGTACAGGTATTTCATCGGCTTGGCTATAAAAATGTGCAATGTGCCCATGGATTTCGGGCATCAGCTAAAACCCTACTGATGGAGCAGCCTGATCTGCGCTATTCAGACATCGTCACAGAGCTGCAGCTAGGTCATCGTATCAAAGATACTCATGGCGGTGCCTATAATCGCCTTGATGAAATAGATACCAGAGTAAAGATGATGCAGGATTGGGCAGATTATATAGATACACTTCGGTGTTGCACCCAAGCATAATGTCATTTAAATATGAGCCTTATAGTATTTTATGAAAACCCATTCTTACCAGGAAAGTCTGGAGCCAAAGCTCTTGCATTTGTCATTTTCAACCAAAGTCTAACCAGTTTTCGGTTTTTATCTTGATCTTCATAATCTTCAAAAGATTTTCTTGAATGCATCACTACATAATTATTACATAGCTGAATATCACCCGGTTCAAGCATCATATCTAGTCTATATTCAGGTCGATGGCTTATTTCATCGAATATATCAAGGGCATCAGTCTGAACACGTGAGATTGGAATATTTATTTTTTCATGACCTAATTCTATATATTTTCTTAAATAGCGACATGCCAACTTTCCTTCCCAATAACTAAAAATTGGACTTATAGACGGGTTATTACTGCCTAAATGATGATAATAGGCAGGGTGATAATAATAAGCCAAATATTCAGGATATTCTTTTAAGATTGTATTATAGACAGATGCAAAGCTGACCAAACTGCTTTCACCGCCTATTTTAGCTTTCCTGATTGAGATCAAGCCCACTACGTCAGATAGGTCTGAGTGATATGGCAGGTACGTATTGGTTTGATAAACCCGAGTCTCTTTTTTTGATAAATCTCCTACATTTTCAACATATCCTAATAATTGTTTATCCTTATTTTGATATACAGAGTCACCTAAATAGACGCCCAAAATATAAAACATATCTATTAACGCTTCTTCATTATATAAAAGCGGGTCTAGCCCCCTAATTACAATAAATCCGTACCCATTTTCCAATGCTTCAGAGATATTATTAATAAGATCCAAAAAAGCATCATCTTTAATCGGAACATCACTTTTCTTAAAATTTGGAGCAGATTTATTCAAACCTTTAATAAAATGTAGTGCGTTGTCCAACACTGAAATTAAGTGGCTATCTAATTCAATTATCCAGTCCTTTTTGGTACTTATATCCTGTCCTTTCCATGCGCATCGATCAGTAATAGGACTGGTTAAAATGGTTTTCATCCGGTAACTCCAGTTTTGTAATGACATTAACTTGAAATATAAATCAGCAGATGAGGACACACCCTAACTACTGAATAAATTCACTTAAAAGACTCCTTTATATAAAAGGAGCCCATGTTATTTAGATCTATACAAACTGTAATCTTAGGCCGTAGCAGCCATCTCTTGTTGAGTGAAAAACGAGGCACCATCAGGTACTTCGGGCAGCTGGATATTGTTCTCTGTTAATCTGACTGTACCGCTAGCGATACCTGTTACCAACGCACCTTCATGCTTGCTTGGTAAAGGGTTTGGCGATAGTGCTTGCGCATCTTCTGCGTTATAAACTGAGATAAACAGGTATCTGGGCAACTCGCTTTTGTTAGGGCCAGATGAGTGCAGCAATCTGCTATGCATAAAACAGATCGAACCAGGTTTACCAATACAAGGTACAAACTGTTGGCATTTCTCGCTTTCTACCTCATTACTCACTTTGCCCACAAACTTGCCGTCTTCCCAATGCGAATACAACTCTTCTTTATGGCTACCAGGCACCACCAACAGCGGTCCGTTTTCTAATGTAACTTCTCCAATCATGAGTAGTGCGGTTAGCATGTCATCATTGGTGTGAGGCGTAAATGGAAAGTCCTGATGCCATTTAACAGTGGTTGTGGTGTTGGGCAGTTTAGCATTGACTTTACTATGATGAAATCGTGTGCCGTTGCCGCCGATCAAATCGCCTGCCATTTCTGACATGGTAGATTTAAGTGCCATATCAGAGAACTTATCAGATATCTCTGTAGGAGATGTGACACGTCTTAAAGAAGGGTTATCGGCACTATGATCCTTTGGATCAATATCAAACCTTGCTCTACCATCCAGTGTCGCTCCCCACGCTTCGGTATGCGTCTTACTTTCATCGATCCAGGATTTTATCTCACCCAATAGGTCTGTCAGCTCAGCAGCCTCAATGGCATTTTCTACAACCAAATAACCATCATCATAATACTGTTGGATTTGCTCGCTCGTTAACATCTTAAATTCCTTCTATTTGCTTATAGTAAAACATCAATAAATCCGCTATCCCGTTACTTTTATCAAGCGAATTAACAATTGATTAATTCATAGTTTGATCAATATCTTCTTGACTTGGAACCGTCAGTCCATGGACGCTTAGTATTTTCTCTAGGTCACCTGACTGCTTCATTTGCTCGATACCATCTGCAATGATTTTATATGTTTCAGTATCTCCCTTTTTGACTGCTATACCGCCAACAATGGGAAAGAACTCTTGTGTAGAGCTTACCTTAACCCGATCACCTAACTTAGCAGCGGCAGACTTCATGACTGCTGCATCGTCATACTGAATATCAACCGCTCTAGACAATAGCGCTTGTGTGGTTTGAGGTGAGTTTTCATACTCATTGATGGTAATGGCAGGCTTATTTTGTGTGACACATTCTTGCGAGATGTCTGCCAATTGAGTAGAGAATGCCGTGCCTTTCATTGTACCAACCGTTTCGCCACATAGGTCATCTGCGCCTCTAGGTTCAACGTCTGAGTCACTACGTACCAATAAAGAGATGTCCGTCTTATAATAAGGAATCATATCAATTTGTTCTAGACGTTCTTTGGTGATATACATTGACGAGTACAGTACATCAAACTTACCACCTTTTAAGCCAGGAATTAAGTTTGCCCATCTTGTATCTTCCCATTTAGGCGTAATCGCACCATTAAGCTCAGCCACTTTGGCCATGATTTCTACGTCTATACCGCCTGGGTTGCCTTGTTCATCTAAATACTCATAGGGCGGAAACGTCATGTCTGACCCTATCGTAATTATTTGCTTATCAACACTTGCGTTTGTAGATGTGGCGTCACTATTTTCTGTATTGCTAGTGGGTGTTTCATTTGAACAAGCAGTTAGCGCTAAACCTGCAGTGACAGAGAGTAATATAAGTTTTAGTTGTTTCATCGTATTCATTCCTAAAGGGTTAGTGAATTTAAACAACAGTATCAACGGTGCTGATAACGTTAACAGGGCATACCCTAGTTATACTAAATTGCGTCTATTAAAAGCAATTTTGAAAAACCTACGCACTACTAATGTAAATCCTATTTAAAAACACAGTGCTGTTTTCAATACTCTCTGTATAGTAATAATCACACCCATAGGAGTATTTTATGACGAACTCAATAAGCAACTCTATGAAATCTGAAGCACAGGCACGTATTGACCTAGCCGCTTGTTTTCGCTGGTTTGCAAGGCTAAATATGCATGAAGCAGTTGCCAATCATTTCAGTGCTTCCGTGTCTGAAGATGGTAGCAAGTTTCTTATCAATCCAAAATGGCAACATTTTTCAACCATTAAAGCCAGTGACTTAATATTATTAGACACCAATAATCCTGATGAAGAACTGTTGGCAAGAATTGACCCAACCGCATGGGCCATACATGGTCAAATCCATCTATCAAGACCTGATATTAAATGTGTGCTGCACTTACATCCTATTTATACAACCACCATCTCTACGTTAAAAGACCCTGTTATTAAGCCTATTGATCAAAATACGGCACGTTATTTCAATCGCGTGAATTATGATAGATGCTATCAAGGTATGGCTGATACCAATGCAGAAGGTAAAAGATTAGCAGGCTTATTAGGCAACCATAGCCGTCTGATGATGGGCAATCACGGGATATTGATCGGCTCACACAGTATTGGTGTGGCGTTCGATGATATGTATACGATTGAAAGATCTTGTCAGGTCTTAGCAACCGCCTACGCAACCAATCAGCCCTTAAACATCATTCCTGATGACATCGCAGAGAAAACCGCTCAAGATTGGGAGTCTATTGAGGATTTTAGCGAAGCCCACCTTGAAGAAATAAAAAGACTGTTGTTAGCACAAGAGCCTGATTTTATTAAATAATTTATATTGCTTGGCGCACATCAAAAAACCACCTGCAAATAGGTGGTTTTTTATGGTCTTAGTAATTGTCTTAATGGTTGTATTAATAATTGCCAGTTGCGTTGTCGTGATTGCCACGCTGTGCTGATGCTATAAGTCAAAGAGTTCTTAAATGAGTACGAGGGTCTGTACGTTTATTACGTTTGCTCATTAGCACTTTTATTTAAAGGAGGACTACGTCGTAGCGCTCTAGTCATTCACTGACGATACTATGAGCACGTTAAGTTATGAAAATGCTGGATTATGAACACGCTGGCGTGCTACTAAAAAAGTAAACCGATATACATACATATATCGGTTTACTTTTGGTTTGAATAATAACTGCAATTACTGATCGACGTTTTTGATAAATTGATTAAACCTCTCATTGGTACTGTTTTCTAGTTCGGCTGGTGACCCTTGTTCTATGATATGACCACCTTCCATAAATATCACTCTATCCGAAATCTTAAAGGCAAAGCTCATCTCATGGGTCACAATAATCATGGTGAGACCCTCTTTGGCGAGTTGTTCCATGACTTTTAATACTTCACTCACTAATTCTGGATCTAATGCAGAGGTTGGCTCATCAAACAATATGATAGAAGGTTCCATCGCTAATGCACGGGCAATGGCCACTCGCTGTTTTTGACCACCAGATAACTGATGCGGATATTTTTTAGCATGCTCTCTCATACCTACTTTATCGAGCATTGCAATCGCTGTTAGCTGGTTAACGCCTTTGTCATACATTTTGTGATATTGAGGTGCTAGCATGATATTTTCTAAAACTGTTTTATGTGGAAACAAGTTAAAGTTTTGAAAGACCATACCGATATGCACAATTTGTTCTTTAAAAGGTTTAGACTTATCGGTTAATTCGGTATCTTTCAAAAATGGGTTGCCCATTAAATCAACCGTACCTTTATTCAGCGCCTCTAGACTGTTTAAGGTGCGAATAAATGTGGTTTTACCTGATCCTGATGGTCCAATGACCGACACCACCTCACCCCATTTTACTTTTAGGTCAATACCTTTTAATACATGATGATCGCCATATGATTTATGGATATCAGTGGCTTCAAGCGCATAATCGCCTTTTCTTTCGTTATTTATTTCTTTGTAGTTGTTTAAAGATTTATTGGTAGTGATACTGCTAACCAGCTCACCTTCTTTCAATATTGATGGGTTTTTTTTCGTAATATCTATAAATATTTCAAACTTTTGAATTAAAAAGCCAAAGACAGTGACAATAAGTACGTAATAAAAAGCAACGGCTAGCATGGTCTCAAGGACTAAGAAGTTTTGAGAATATAACCGTTGGCCAACCAGTAGAATCTCAGTTAAAGAGATAACTGACACCAATGAGGTTAATTTTACGATGACCACAAACTCATTACTCAGTGCAGGTAAGGCAATTCTTAATGCCTGCGGCACCACAATGAGTCTTTGAATGCCTATTGGTTTTATACCTAGTGCCTTGCCCGCTTCTACTTGAGCTTGATGCACCGCATTTAGACCGCCACGATGAATCTCAGCAATATAGGCTGACTCACATAATGTGAGTGCTATTAAACCTGAAATGAATGAGGATGCTAGTAGAAAGCTGGTTTTTGGAAACACCTGCGGCATACTATAAATAAAGATAAGCAATACCAATAAAGGCAAGCTACGGAACAACCATATGTAAGTTCTACTCAATAAAGAGACCGGTTTGATTTTGGATTTTTTACCTAATGCCAGTATAAAGCCTAACACTATGCCTAAAAACCATACTAAGACGCTAAGCTCAATAACGGTTAAGGTAGCGTACCAAAAGTTTGTATTTTTTAACAAACTAAACGTGTATACCCAATCAAATTGCATGTTCTATCCTCTAAAATTAGTTAATAACTGAGTTATGACAATGTTTCGATATGCCTGCTTAGAAGGCTGCTACGAGCTTTTAATCAATCAGTAGCAAGGTGTTCATTGGGTTAGTGTTTAACCTCGATTGAGCCTTGTCTACAAACTAAAACCAGAGAGTCGAAATGCTATTGAAATAGATCATCTTTCGTACTGAATGCGATTCTAGTGCTGTTGAATTGAGATTTTCTCATTCTTTTTCATTTCTGATATGAGCTTCCGAAAAATAAGAAACACTCATGCCTGGTATATATTGGTTTGAAATAAAGGCTTGGCAACGGCTAGCAAAAGCTTGTTGAACGTTGGTAAGACTTGCATTTTTAGGTGTGGCAATACCAATTTTCATAGGACGCACATCACCAGATATCCTAACCATGACCAACTCTTTACCGTCGTATGAAAAGTCAGTTTTTGGTCGAACATTTAAAATGGTGTAACCAATATTGTTGCCAACCATCGAACGAATGACATCAACGTATTTACAAGTTTCTTTAATGTTGGGTTTTAAACGCTTGGTACGAAAAAGCGAAAGAAAATAATCGTTACTGTAAGGCATATCTAGTAGTATCATCGGATACTCAGTCAGCTCTTCCAACGTAACGGCTGTGTTTTTAGCCAATGGATGAGATTTTGCCAAAAGCACATACGGTGGTAGGTCTGCTAATGGCGTAAAATTGATTAGATTTTCATCAATATGCAAGTCATATAATAATGCGAGATCTATCGTGTTTTGATTCAATTCTTGCAGCAAGTTATGGTGATCATCTATCACTGCTTCTAAATCTACCTGACTATATAAATGAGAAAACCCATGTATGATTTCAGCATAAATAAAAGGCGCAAAGGATGAAAAACACCCTACTTTAATTTTGCCGCGCATGACACCTGTGAAGTCAGCTGACATAGAATAAAGATCAGAAGATTGCGCGAGAATCACTTTGCAAGCATTTTTTACTTGCTCACCAATTTCTGTTAATAACAGCCCCTTAGCATGTTGGCGAATAAATAACTGCGCATGGAGCTCAGATTCCATATGCGCTATTGCCGCTGATATCGACGGAGATGAGATATGGATCTTTTCAGAAGCGATGATAATACTGCCACTTTCAGCGGTGGTAACAAAGTATTCCATTTGGCGTAGAGTGATGCGACTTAACACGATAAATCCTTTTGATTAAATAATATTTATAAGTCTCCAGGTACTCCATAACTTGGTGAAATCGTTGGGTTAAAAGCTCTTACAACATAATCGTCTAATTGAGGTTCGTAAATTCCCCACAATTGCTGTAAATCCTCTATTGGAGTGTCTGACCAATCAACTCGAAGATCTACAATCGGCCACGTGGCTTTATCTACTACTAGCAGCCCTGCAGAGTGCACTTCCCCTTCTTCTCCACCTGCGTTATACCCTGATACTAAGCTTTCAAGTAGTCTGCTGGCAAGCGCGCCTTCGCTTTTTTCAAAAGTATTTAGCATAGCTTCTGGCACAGCCGTGTTAGATAGCATATTTCCGGCGCAAGAAGCATTTTTTCCAACAACCGTAGAAAATGTGCCGAGGGTGTGCTCACCGCTAAATACAAAAGGTGCCCCTGTTGTATCTAACGCCATTAATTGGCGATATTGGATAAACTCTGTACTTTTAATTAGCTCTAGGCCAGCATCAGTGGGCGTTAAATTGTATTGCATCATCTCAAGCAATACTTGAGACAAGTTAGGGTCAGTTATATTTTGACTAGCAACCACACCAACACCAGCTTTAGCACGAATACACCTAGATGCCACTGCTGGTGATGATGAGCTAACCGCCGCTCCTAACTGTCCTGTTTTTGTGCAGCGTGCAATAATAGAAAAAGTCATCGTACATCCTTAATATAAATTATAGTTTTAGATCACAGCGGTGGCATCTACTTCTACCAACCATTCAGGACGTGCCAATGCAGAGACCACAATACCAGTGGATACAGGATGTACGCCTTTTAGCCAACGACCAACCACACGATAAACATCTTCGCGGTATCTAGGATCTATGATGTAAATGGTGATTTTGCAGATATCCTCTAGCTCTCCGCCAGCCTCTTTTAACAACATATCAATGTTGTACATTGCTTGTTCTGTTTGACCTTTGACATCGCCAATACAAACGCTTTCATTGGTCTCTAAATTTTGACCAATTTGCCCTCGTAAAAATACGGTGCTGCCTTTTGCCACCACTGCTTGGCATAAATCATTATCAATATTTTGTTCAGGGTAAGTATTTTTTGTATTAAAAGGTCGAATACGTGTGTGTTTCATGGGATGCCTCATGTCATGTTCAAATAAAGTAAATGCTATCTAAAGCGTGTTTTGGGCCTTATAAACAGTATGTCGCAAATCAATTTCAAGGCAAATTAAGATTTCCTTTCTAGTGATTAGGTTAAGCCATATCAAACTGATTCGGTTTTTTTGAGGTATAAATTCAGGACATATGATTGTCATTTGTAATATATAAAAATTATGATGAGGTCAGTGGATATGATTTATTGAGAGGATTTGACCTTAATAGAGTTGTTATGCCAAACATTCATATTTGTTTAATAGAGAGAATAGCCATATGTCAATCAACAACAAAAATATAGATACGCTCATCGTTGGTTCAGGTCAAGCTGGTATTGCCATGAGTGAGCATTTAAGCAATCTAGGTATCAATCACTTGGTATTAGAAAAAAACCGAATTGCTGAAGCATGGAGGACCCGTAGATGGGACTCACTAGTGGCCAACGGTCCTTGCTGGCATGACAAGTTTCCAAATATGGACTTTCCTCATGACCCAGAGAGTTTTGTACCACACAATGAAGTGGCTGAATATTTTGAACAATATGCCCACATGATTGATGCGCCAGTAGAAACTGGCGTAGAAGTACAAAATATTGTAAAAAACAAGAATATGATAGGTTTTACCGTCAAAACTAATCAAGGAGACGTTGTTGCCAATAATATCGTGGTCGCAACAGGGCCTTTCCAAAAACCCGTTATTCCTGCTATTGCTCCTCAAAAAACAGACTTATATCAAATACATTCTGATCAATACAAAAACCCCGATCAGCTCCCTGATGGTGCGGTATTGGTTGTTGGTGCAGGATCTTCAGGTGTACAAATTGCATCAGAACTCAATAGTGCTGGCAAAAAGGTGTATTTATCTGTGGGCCCGCACGAGCGACCACCACGTAAATATAGAGAAAGAGACAATGTTTGGTGGTTAGGTGTATTAGGCACATGGCACGAAACAAAGCCACCACAAAGACCTATTAAAGGGTTTGCGGTAAGCGGAATGAATGGTGGTCAAACTGTCGATTTTAGAAAAATGGGTCATGATGGCATCACTCTTGTAGGAATGACCAAAGCCTTTGAAGACAATACTGTCTCTTTTAATGACGATTTGGTTGACAACATTGTCAGTGCTGAGAAAAACTACTTAGATAATCTTGAAGAGATGGATGACTACATTGAAGCGAATGGTCTAGATTTGCCTGAAGAACCTGAAGCAAAAATTATCATGGATATGCCTGACTCTATGAAAAACCCCATCCATGAATTGGATTTTGAAAAAGACAATATCACCAGTATTATTTGGGCATCCGGTTTTGGCTATGATTACAACTGGCTACCGTTCGATATTTTTCAAGAAAATGGTGCGCCGATACACAATAGAGGCATCACCAGCGAGCCAGGCATTTACTTTGTTGGTTTGCCGTACCTGTCTAGTAAAGGCTCTAGCTTTATTTGGGGCGTATGGCATGATGCCAAACGTATTGCCGAATATATTGACATACAAAGACAGTATCAAAGCTATAAACTGGCTGAGAAATCTGATTAATGTTATAAATCTATAATGCTTTATTATTAGGGCATGTTGCATAGTCAACAGGCCCTAATTTGGTTTAAGTCCCCAAACTAGTCAAAACGTCTAAGATTGAGAGAACGCCTTAGTAGTTCGCTGACTACACCAGTGACCTGGGCTGCAATGCTTACTGCGACCTCATTCTGCCTCATGATATAAGACTCTCTTCGCTTCCATTCTAAACATTTCCTGACTCAAAACTGGCTCCCTATTCACTACATTATCTGTTTCACGTACTACAGAGCTGTCAGTCTCTCTATACAAGGTATTCTGCGACTCTTGTCTAAAATCATCATAACTAATGACAGCATCAACTATGGGGCTATCAGGAACACGATTGAGGTCTGATTTATTGTTTTGCATGTTTAATAACTGCGAGTTACTGACTAGCTGGTGATGGCTAAGAGAGACACTATCAGTTGTTGGAAATATTGTGGTGATATTCGAGTTTTGAGAAATGGTTGCAAAAAAATAGTTAGACATAACAATAGTGATCACCAACAACATACCGACTGTGATGATTATTTTTATGTTACTAGAAGGCTTTCTTTGACTTTTTTGTTGGCGTAACTCATGCGTTTTGATATTGATTTCATCCGTTTTATCAATAATCTAGAAAAGATAAGAGCAACTAGCTGTATATATAGTAAAGCGAACCTAATCATTGGTCTCACGATACAATGTATTTTGTGACTCCTGTCTAAAATCCTCGTAACTAATGGCTGGTTTAGCTTGCGCCTCACTAGATACTGCGTCATCTGAGGTGGTATCTGTGGTCTTTTTCTCATCGATAGCCGCATTGCTATTGCTATCGACAATATCGTTATTGGCGCTCTGATTCTCACCAGTTAGCTCATCCTGTTGTGAGGCTGCTGGTGTCTCTGTAACGCTGATCTCAGTATCAGTATCAGTATCAGTATCAGTTTGGGCATTACTGTTGGCTACTTGTTCCTCGTCAGAACTAGGCGCACTATCCGTTGGCACCGTATCGACATTACTATTAATATTTGATTCAGTATTATCAGCGGTAGCTGTGTCTGTTGGAAAAACGCCCATAAAAACAAGTGTTGCTATAACAATAGCAATCAATACTAAACCCAAAATCAGACCAATAACGAGCGTTTTTTTATTATTTGCTGGCTTGTTTTTTGCTTCTGTAGCAGCTGGTATATTGACAGCCTGCTGTTTCTGCGTTTCTTGTGTAGCTTCGTCATCATTAGCTATAGAGGTCGTCTCATCCGTATTGCAGAGCTGGTCAGACTCTGATTCAACAATTTCGTTGTCACTCTCCGCATGAGTATCATCAAAATCAATCTCTAAGGAATCATCTGTATCAATAGACAGTACTTGATCTGAGAAATCTGACTCTGATTCAACAATTTCGTTGTCACTTTCCACATGAGTATCATCAAAATCAATTTCTAGGAATTCATCTGTATCAATAGACAGTACTTGATCTGAAAAATCTGACTCTGACTCAACAATTTCGTTGTTACTTTCCACATGAGTATCATCAGAATCAATTTCTAGGAATTCATCTGTATCAATAGACAGTACTTGATCTGAAAAATCAAACACGGTATCTGTTTCAGCCTGATCTATACTCAATGTGTTATTTAACAGATGAGTATCATTATCTGAATCGGTACGCAGCTCAAGCTCTGTTTTTCCAGAAGGCTGATATTTAGGTGCTAACTTAATATTTTCAGATTGTGTTAAGTCTTCACTATTAGTGTTTTCTACACGACTGACGAACCGATCATAGATATTATTATTGGTGCGAGCACGTGGATTTCTAGTGGTGATTTCCGCCAACTTTTCTTCAAAATCTGTACCAATATCTGTTTTTTTGTCGCTCATAAAATAATACCAAACCAGTTTATTACTACAGTGTAACTATATCGTTATCAAATAATATAATTGTTCATCTTATTATCTTCAAGTACAAAATATTTTATAGTGAAAGTATATTGTAAATATCGTTACTATTCTGCATATTTTCTAACTTATAGTTAAATTTATATAAATTCGATATATTGCAATCCTTGCTAACTGTACGAGTATGTCGCTACTTTGGCTATGACAAAGCTTTTTTAATACCTGAATATAATAACCAATGAAAAATAGAAATGAGCAATACAAACAACGCCTGGTTGGCTTTGAGTTAACAGCTCAACTAGCCCTATGTTTAACAGACTCTAATATTGGTCGGTGAATAGGTGGTTATATGGATAGAGGTATGCACTATACTAATAAGCCATAGAGTGGCTATAGTCACTCCTCTATCTACTGGATACGGCGTCAGTCTCGCTTAGCTTACTATTTGCAGCACTTTCACTTGGTTTCCTTGTATCCAAGTTATATTGAACCGACTATATCAACACAGGTTTAACGGTATGGACTTAAAACAACTGAATGCCTTTATATCTATCGCAGAGTTGCGTAGCTTTAGCGCGGCGGCAACCAAGACAGGGTTGTCACAGCCTACTCTGAGCCGCTTACTCAAACAGCTCGAAACCGATATGGGTGTGGAGCTGGTTGATCGTTATCATAGGCCGCTCGATTTGACTGAGGCTGGTGCATTTTTTTACGATAAAATCAGTGCTATTCTAACAGAGATTGATACAGTGACCAGTATGACGCAGCGGTTATCCGCACCAAGTAGTATTCTTAATATTGGTTTTGTTCCTTCCGTGCTCTATGGGTTGCTCCCAGAAATCATTGCTAGGCTCAAGCAGTCCAGTCCTGATATTGAAGTCAATCTCAAAGATATCAGCTCCTATCAGCAAATGGATGCTCTAAAATCTGGTGATATCGACATTGGCTTTGGTCGTTTTGCGCATCAAGACCCATGGGTTCAGCAAATATTACTGCGCCATGAACGCTATGTCGTTGCCTTACCTAAAGCGCATGCTTTAGCACATGTACGTGAGCAGAGGCTGATAGACTTGGCAAACAACCGATTGATTCTATATCATCAAACACGTTTGCCGATGGCCACGCCAAACGCTCATACCAAAACGCTTCATACGAATAAAGAATCGGCAACCAACAATACGCCCATTACTGAGCCTTTGCTGCATTTATTTGCACAATACGGTATTTCTCCTTTTATGACAACAACGGTGAGTGATTTACAGATCGCACTGGGTCTAGTAGCAGCAGGTGAAGGTATTACGCTCGTACCTGCCAGCCTACAAACGGTACGTACCGAACAAATCAGCTATCAACGCTTGGTGCATGAAAACGTTACCTCCCCTATCTATCTACACACGCTCAAAGACTTCGTTCATCCTAGTATTCCTGATTTACTGACTGCTATTTATCATGTTTATGAACAACGTGGTATTACTTATCGACATCAGAAATTTACCTAAAAAACTGATTATTAACCATTCGTTAGCTTAGGTGATGAAAATAATCATTATCTCGTATCATTATAGATATGCTAAAGTCGCCTATAAATATTTAACTATCACTGTTTTTATCCTGTTAGTCTTTACCATTTCATTTATAAACATTACTTATTAGTTGCAGGCACTCTGTCACAGGTCAGTGTTAGGGTGTCTCTAGAGATATAATTTGAGGTATGTATGACCGCACAACAAACAAACACGCTTGATAGCGCTACTAACCAGGAAGGCTTTAGTTGGCGTATCTTTGGTCCTGGGATTTTGATGGCGACCGCTGCCATTGGTGGCTCACACCTCATTTCATCGACACAGGCTGGCGCACTTTATGGCTGGCAGCTGGCCATTATTATTGTATTAGCCAATGTTTTTAAATACCCATTTTTCCGTTTTGGTACAGATTATGTCTACGATACTGGTGAAAGTCTGATTGCAGGCTATGCCAAACGCTCTAAGACATATCTATGGGTATATTTTATTCTCTCTATATTATCAGCGATTATTAGCACTGGCGCAGTGTCATTAATCGCAGCCGTTATTCTTGGTTTTATGCTGCCCGCCTCTATTGGGCTGTCTACCATTACATTGGCATGGATAGTGACAATTGTATGCTGGGTATTTTTGATTGCCGGTCACTACAAGCTGCTCGATGGTGTAACCAAATGGATTATGATTGCGCTAACGATTGCTACTGTAGCCGCAGTTGTCATCGCTGCTGGCAGACCGACCGTTATGGCCGTTGACTTCGTTGCAGTCACGCCTTGGAATTTGGCCACATTAGGTTTTATCGTGGCCCTCATGGGTTGGATGCCAGCGCCGCTTGAGTTTGCTGCCATTACATCCATGTGGACCTCTGCAAAACGTAAAACAGACCATACCACTCACAAACAAGGTTTGCTTGATTTCAATGTCGGGTTCTTGGTATCTGCTATTTTAGCGTTGTTCTTTCTATCACTAGGTGTTTTTGTTCAATATGGCTCTGGTCAAGAGATTCAAACGGCAGGCATTGCCTATATTGATCAGCTTATTAATATGTATACGGCGACCATCGGTGAATGGTCAAGACTATTGGTCGCTTTTATTGCCTTTATGTGCATGTTCGGCACAACGATTACTTGTGCTGATGGCTACGGCCGAGCCAATGCTGAGTGCTGGCGCTTACTCAAAGGTGAAAAAGCGATTAATAAAAAACAAATCTCATTTTGGACGACTTACGCTATCGGTGGTGGTTTGGTTATTATTACCTTCTTTGCAGGACAGCTAGGTACTATGCTCAAGTTTGCCATGATATCAGCATTTGTCTCTGCGCCTATCTTTGGTTGGTTGAACTACTCACTGGTTAAAAATCAGCAAAAACTATCAGCAGGCATGAATATTTACTCGATTGTGAGCTTATTATTCCTAGGTGGTGTTGCCTTGTTATTCTTAGCCAACCTTGCAGGTCTCTTTGGTTAAGTGAGTTTATTACAACGTATCTAAAAACGTTGCGTCCAAAAATGCAGTACATGCAAAAAACATAAAACCCCTTTTAGCTAGGCTAATAAGGGGTTTTTCTTGTTTGATATCTATCAATATCTGACAAGTCTTCCTATTATCTTTGTAAATAAATGTAAATATTCAAAACGGCTTGCCTGAATAGTTTTACTAAAATGAATAGTAATTTATATAGAATGCTATTTTTTGGATAATGCTATTTAATAATTGAATATTATTAATATTAATTAATATACTATTTAAATATAATAATTACTAGGGATAAAAACATACTTTTCAGCGAGCAATAATTGAGTATAATCGATGGCAACAAAGATAATATCACCCCTCTAAGTAAGGATTAAGACATGACTTTACCATCGGCTGGCACGCGCTTTCGCAGTGCTATGAAACAAAAAAATGATAACAACCAACCCTTACAGATTGCTGGCGCGATTAATGCTTATACCGCGATGATGGCGACTCAAGTTGGTCACCAAGCGTTGTACTTGTCTGGTGCGGGCGTGGCAAATGCTTCATTTGGCCTACCTGATCTGGGTATGACGAGTTTAGATAACGTCTTAGAAGATGCTCGCCGTATCACCGATGCGGTTGATACACCACTATTGGTAGATGTCGATACTGGTTTTGGTGGTGCGTTCAACATTGCTCAAACTATCAGAAAAATGGAAAAGGCAGGCGTGGCAGCAGTACATATCGAAGACCAAGTGGCTCAAAAGCGCTGTGGTCACCGACCAAATAAAGAAATCGTTAGTATTGTAGAGATGGTAGATCGCCTAAAAGCAGCACTAGATGCCAAAACCGATCCTGACTTTGTGGTGATGGCACGTACTGATGCATTGTCTGTAGAAGGTTTAGATGCAGCTGTTGAACGCGCCGTTGCCTTTCAAGAAGCTGGTGCTGATATGATTTTTGCAGAAGCATTAACCGATATCAAAATGTATCGCAAGTTTACGGATGTCCTAGACATTCCTGTACTGGCCAACATGACAGAATTTGGTCAGACTGATTTATATACCACTGACCAGCTATACAGTGTGGGTGTCGAGATGGTGTTGTATCCACTATCCGCATTTCGTGCGATGAACAAAGCAGCACTAAACGTTTATCAACACCTGTTGAACGATGGCACACAAGAAAAGGTCGTTGATACTATGCAGACTCGTATGGAACTGTATGATTTTTTAAACTATCATGAGTTTGAGCAAACACTAGACAAATTGTTTGCCGATAATAAGTAATACCAAAAACTAAACCGTTTTTTATTACTTTTATTTTAAAAAATCAACCCTCCCCTACTTTTAGGTTATTTATGTCATTTTTTACTGCTAATACCATCGCTAAATCTTCAATGCTTAGCTGCACGCTTGCCGCTCTGTTGCTGACAACAGGCTGTGATAAAACACCAGAAACCGTTGACGAAACCACTAGTGAGGCGAGTGAGATGAGCGCCTCTACTGCTGCCGAAACGTCACCAGCTACTACTCAAGATAACTTGCTGATGACAGAAATGACATTAGATACTGTTAACAATTTCGTATTTACTCCGCTTATTAGTAGTGGATCGCTCAATGCAGAGCAAGTAAGCTGCCTTGAATCGCGCGACAAAGACTTGGGTAGAGAAGAAATTAATAACTTCTATAACACAGAGTTTACCGATGCAGAGTTACAAGAGTTAGAGGCGTTTTATAACTCAGATCTAGGGAAAAAACTGATCGCCTTTGGTAACGAACAAATACGCATTATGAGTGGCGAAGAAGTCGAAACACCGATGGAACAACCTACCAAAGAAGAAATGGCAGAAATACAAACCTTTATGCAATCACCAGTTGGCGCTAAGTACATGCAGCTAAACAAGGCTCAAGGTGAAGGCAGTGTAATGCAAGCAATGAGTGCACCGATTCAGGCTGAGTTCGATCGTTGTAATATTACTGTTGATTTAGATGCACCACAACCACAGTCTTAGTTGCACACAACCAGCGCTATAGTCAGTCAACAATAAGCAAAGAAACTGCTTAGGGTGTGTCCCCATGTTGAACATAGAGATAAAAATGAGATAAATAGCAGTCAAACTAAGAAAAATAGTGCAGATAATATCGAGATATTAGCAAGCTACTTAACGCAGTTTGGCAAATACTTAGCCATTTTTAGCCCATTTAATACTGATTGTTCAGATTGGGGACACGCCCATAGACTTCTTGCGAAAGTGTCAGTTAACTGGTTTCTAATAACGAAACCATAAAAGCTAGCAATGACTGATGCAAGAAGTCACATTATAAGAAACACCTTTTTTTACTTTTCACCCAAAAAGCTACCAACAAAAGGAATTCAATCATGGCAGCACAAAAACAACTTTCAGGCGCAGGTCTACGAGGTCAGGTCGCTGGCAAGACGGCACTATCAACCGTTGGTAAATCAGGCTCAGGTCTGACGTATCGCGGTTATGACGTATCAGAACTCGCAGACAAATGCATCTTTGAAGAGGTGGCCTACTTGCTACTTTATGGCAACTTGCCAAACCAAAGCCAACTTGATGCTTATCAAGCCAAGCTCAAAACATTACGTGGTCTACCACAAGCGCTAAAAGACGTACTTGAACGCATCCCAAGCGATTCGCACCCAATGGATGTACTACGTACCGGTTGCTCTATGCTGGGTAACCTTGAAACTGAGACTGACTTTGCCGAAGAAAAAGACAAAACAGACCGCATGTTGGCGGTTTTCCCATCAATCATCAACTACTGGTATCGCTTCACGCATGACAACGTGCGTATCGAAACCGAAACGGATGATGAAACCATCGGTGGCCATTTCTTACATCTGTTAAAAGGCGAAAAACCAAACGAGCTACACACAAAAGTGATGAATATCTCACTTATTTTGTATGCTGAGCATGAGTTCAATGCTTCAACCTTTACCGCTCGTGTGTGTGCGTCTACCTTATCTGACATTCATTCTTGTATCACAGGTGCAATTGGCTCATTGCGTGGTCACTTGCATGGCGGTGCGAACGAAGCTGCGATGGATATGATTGAAGGTTTTGGTTCAGCCGATGAAGCCGAAACCGAGATGTTAGCTATGCTGGCACGTAAAGATAAAATCATGGGCTTTGGTCATGCCATCTATAGCGAATCAGATCCTCGTAACGTCGTAATTAAAGGTTGGGCTGAGAAGCTAGCCGCTGACGTTGGTGATGAGGTGCTATACCCCGTATCAGTACGCTGTGAAGAGGTCATGTGGCGCGAGAAAAAACTGTTCTGTAATGCTGACTTTTTCCATGCGTCTGCTTATCACTTTATGGGTATTCCAACCAAACTGTTCACTCCAATCTTTGTGTGCTCACGCTTAACAGGTTGGGCATCTCATGTATTTGAGCAACGTGCTAACAACCGTATCATCCGTCCAAGTGCAGAATATACGGGTGAAGAGCTGCGTCCAGTACCAGATATGAGTGCGCGTTAATTATTTAAAGTAGGATAATTTTTTTAAGATGTGCTTTGCGTGCTGAGAGTTAGACAACCTTTAACTGGCGCGCATGGCACACTCTATACTTAACTTTTGATATCTATGTTTACGTTTGGAGAAGTATGATGACAGTATGGCCATCATATGTCGTTTGGGTGGCAAGCTTCTTATGGTTAGTGGTATTACTAATCAAACCTATCGTCTATCCTCACCAAAACCAAAAGACGTCAAAAGTAGATATATTTATTTTCATAATATCAGCAATCACTCTACTCAGTTTTAGTTATACCAGTATCAAGTTTACGATGGATTTTTCTCAGAATAGTTTAAGTCGAGAGTGGTTAGATTTTTTGCTCAACTTATGGGGTTCTTTGTTTGTCATCAATATAGTATGCATGATAATGGCTTGGGCTAAATTATTTCGCCAAAATGCTCCGTCCTCGCATACCAATTGGTTTTTTATATTCACTACGACATTAGGAGTCGGTCATATACTGGCTTTAGGATCTTATGTTTAAACGTTCAATATCATTTTTTTAGCAAAGTCTTTTTTATCGCTTTTTATCGCTAAAAACGAGAAAACCAACGATTTTGCTAAGAGAATATCTTTTATTAATTTTAATCTAAACCAGCTAACCGCCAAAGGTGACTTATGGACAATGCACTAGTACAACCAATGAACGAACCCTTTAAAAAACCACTTCCTGATACTGACCTTTACTACTTTGACACCCGAGAAGCTGTCGAGAGCATCGAAGCTGGCGCGTATGACAAACTACCTTTCTGTTCAAAAGTATTGTGCGAAAACCTAGTACGCCGTTGTCCACCAGAAGAGCTAACCAATGCACTTAAGCAGCATATCGACCGCAAGCAAGACCTTGACTTTCCTTGGTACCCTGCCCGTGTCGTTTGTCATGATATTTTGGGTCAGACGGCTTTTGTTGATTTGGCTGGCCTACGTGATGCTATCGCTGAGCAAGGTGGCGACCCTGCTAAAGTAAACCCTATCGTGCCAACTCAGCTTATCGTTGACCATTCATTAGCTGTTGAGCATGCAGGCTTTGAAGACAATGCGTTTGAGAAAAACCGTGCCATTGAAGAGCGCCGTAATGATGACCGTTTTCACTTTATCAACTGGTGCGAATACGCCTTTGATAACGTAAACGTGGTGCCACCAGGTAATGGCATTATGCACCAAATCAACCTAGAAAAAATGTCACCTGTAGTACAAGTGGTACAAAACAAAGCAGGCGAAAAAGTCGCTTTTGCCGATACGTTAGTGGGTACAGATAGCCACACACCAATGGTCGATGCGCTCGGTGTTATCTCAATCGGTGTGGGCGGATTAGAAGCTGAAAGCGTGATGCTCGGCAATCCATCGTATATGCGCCTGCCTGATTACGTGGGTGTCAAACTTACAGGTAAATTGCAAAAAGGCATTACTGGCACGGATTTGGTACTGGCCATGACTGAGTTTTTGCGTGATGCCGGTGTGGTTTCTACCTATATAGAATTCTTCGGTGATGGCGCACGCCAGCTGACTGTCGGTGACCGCGCCTCTATCTCCAACATGACGCCTGAGTATGGCGCAACTGCTGCGATGTTCTATATCGATGAGCAAACCATCGACTATCTGCGTCTGACTGGTCGTAGTGAAGAACAAATCAAACTGGTTGAGCAGTATGCCAAACAAACTGGCCTATGGGCTGACGGTATGAAAAAAGCCGAATACGCACGCGTGCTTGAGTTTGATCTGTCATCAGTAGGCCGCAATTTGGCAGGGCCTTCGCGTCCACATGCCCGCGTATCGACCGATGATTTGGTTGCCAAAGGCATCGCTCACGCTCCTGATGAGAAACTACCTGAATCAAAGGACGGTTTGATGCCAGATGGCGCAGTGATTATCGCGGCTATCACCAGCTGTACCAACACCTCAAACCCGCGCAATATGGTAGCAGCAGGCCTGGTGGCTCGTAATGCTAATGCCAAAGGATTATTACGGAAACCTTGGGTCAAATCATCCTTAGCACCTGGCTCAAAAACGGTCAAAATGTACCTAGAAGAAGCAGGTCTGATGCCTGAGCTACAAGAAATCGGTTTTGACGTGGTTGGTTTTGCCTGTACGACCTGTAACGGCATGAGTGGTGCGCTAGACCCTGATATCGAAAAAGAAATCATCGACAATGATTTATTTACCACGGCAGTACTCTCAGGTAACCGTAACTTTGATGGACGTATCCACCCTTATGCCAAGCAAGCATTCTTAGCATCGCCGCCATTGGTTATTGCGTATGCCATCGCTGGCAACATCCGTTTTGATATCGAAAAAGACTCATTGGGCAAAGACCAAGATGGCAATGATGTTTATCTAAAAGACATTTGGTTTGATGACGAAGAAGTCGATGCTATCGTTGCCGCTGCCGTTAAACCTGAACAGTTCGATGCCGTTTATATTCCTATGTTTGATGAAACCAAAAAAGACATGGGTAAAACGCTAAGCCCTTTATATGACTGGCGTGAGATGACCACCTATATCCGCCGTCCACCGTATTGGGAAGGAAAAATGGCGAAGAAAAATACCCTAACAGGTCTGCGTCCGCTTGCCGTACTTGGTGACAACATCACAACCGACCATATGTCGCCATCAAATGCTATTCTTGGCTCATCAGCAGCTGGCGAGTATCTAGATACTATGGGTTTGCCTGCTGAGGACTATAACTCATACGCTACTCACCGCGGTGACCATTTAACCGCGCAACGTGCCACCTTTGCCAATCCTAAGTTATTGAACGAGATGGTACGCGATGAGGAAGGTGAAATTATCCAAGGCTCATTGGCCCGCGTCGAGCCAGAAGGTCAAGTGATGCGTATGTGGGAAGCGATTGAAACCTACATGAACCGTGAGCAACCGCTTATCATCATCGCAGGTGATGGCTATGGTCAAGGCTCTAGCCGTGACTGGGCTGCCAAAGGCGTGCGTCTCGCTGGTGTAGAAGCCGTCGTTGCTGAGGACTTTGAGCGTATTCATCGTCAAAACTTAGTTGGTATGGGTGCCCTACCTCTGCAGTTCGAAGAAGGCACGACTCGCAACACGTTAAATATCGATGGTACAGAAACCTTTGATGTCACAGGTGAAGTCTCTGCTGGCGGATTGATGATGTTGGTGATTCATCGTACCGACGGCAGTATCACAGAAGCGCCTATTATTTGCCGCTTAGATACAGCTGATGAAGTAAAAATGTATAACGCGGGCGGTATGCTACAACGCTTTGCCAAAGAGTTCATCGAAGGTACGTTAGATATTGTTTAAACCTTTAGTATGATATGAGTATATAAGGAGCCGATGTTGTATAACCTTTTTATATGACATCGGCTTTTATTTGCTTTTGCGTTCTATACACTGAGTTTTGTCACTTACTCCTAAGTATTAGATAGTAGCTAAATATTGAGTTTACTTAATCAATGGCGTAATATGTACCATATATTGTACAAGTTATGCAAAATATCATGAAAGGAGTAAGCCATGAGAGTCGTTAGTTTTTCAGAAGCCAGAAAACACCTAAAATCCGTCCTAGATACGGTAAACGATGATGCCAACGCCACTATCGTAACCCGCCGTGACGCTGATGATGCGGTTGTGATGTCGCTTGATTATTACAATAGCCTGATGGAAACTGTCTATCTATTAAAGTCTCCTGCCAATGCAGCGCACTTAGCGGATTCTATTGCTCAATATAAAGCTGGCAAGACCGTTACGCGTGAGCTAATTGATACGGCAGAAGATAGTGATGACAATGAGCATGCGGATAACGACATTGAGAGTGCTTAAACTCAAAGGCTTGAATCAACGCAAAGGGTCTGACAATGAGTGAACAACTAGCATGGACAGATGCTGCGTGGAAAGACTACCTGTACTGGCAAACGCAAGATAAAAAAACACTCAAACGTATTAACAAACTTATCACCGAATGTAAGCGTAATCCGTTTGAAGGCATTGGCAAACCTGAACCCCTAAAAGAAAACCTATCTGGATTTTGGTCAAGACGCATCGATGATGCCAATCGGTTGGTATATGCCGTCGATGATAACTATCTGACGATTATCTCTTGTCGCTATCATTATTAATAAGCACTTTTAGTCATTCATGTTTACTTGCTGATGGCACCATCCTAATCTTACAACAATATAAAAAGGACTTAATACAGTGGCTCAAACCAATCCTAAATCCAAACCTTCTTTCGCTCCGCAAATATCAGTCCCCGCCACCTATATGCGCGGTGGTACCTCAAAAGGCACTTTCTTTAAACTGTCTGATTTACCTGAGCGTTGCCAAGTCGCTGGCGAGTCACGTGATAAGTTTTTGCTACGTGTGATTGGTAGCCCAGACCCTTATGGTAAGCAAATCGATGGCTTGGGTAATGGCAGCTCTAGCACCTCAAAAACGGTTATTTTATCTCCAGCAAATGATGACAGCCACGATGTCAATTATCTATTTGGACAAGTCAATATCGCCAAACCCATGATTGACTGGGCGGGTAACTGCGGCAACTTAACCGCAGCTGTTGGTGCTTGCGCCATTAACATGGGGCTAGTTGCTGCCGACAAGATTGCTAATAGCATCGATGACAATACTAAAAGCGGCATTTGTGAAGTACGCATTTGGCAAGAAAACATCGGCAAAACTATCATTGCCCATGTTCCCGTCTATCAAGACGCAGATAAAAAAGTCCAGGTTCAAGAAACAGGCGACTTTGAATTAGACGGCGTCACCTTTCCCGCCGCTGAAGTCAAAATTGAGTTTATCGATCCAGTCGATGCCACCAGCGACATGTTCCCTACTGGCAACTTGGTCGATGACTTCGATGTAACGGGTTGCGGTTTAAATACCGATAGCGTCAAAGCTACCTTTATTAGCGCTGGTATCCCGACCATCTTTATGAAAGCAGAAGATTTGGGGTTTATGGGTACTGAATTGCAAGGTGATATCAATAGCGACAGCGAGCTACTTGCTAAGCTTGAGACTATCCGCGCCAAAGGCGGTGTGGCGATGGGATTATTTAAAGATGTGAGCGAGGCACAGACCAGTCAACACATTCCTAAAATCGCTTGGGTGGGCGCAGCACAGAGCTATACCGCCTCTAGTGGTAAGTCGGTCGATGCTGGCGAAATTGATTTAGTGGTACGTGCCATGAGTATGGGGCAATTGCATCACGCCATGATGGGTACAGCAGCTGTCGCCATTGCTGCAGCAGCAACCACACAAGGAACCTTAGTAAATGAGGCCGCTGGTGGTCAGAAGTTCGATGAAGTACGTTTTGGTCACCCATCAGGTACTCTACTAGTAGGCGGCAAAACAGAACAAGTCGATGACCGCTGGCAAGCCAAAAAAGTCTCGATGAGCCGTTCAGCAAGGCGTATCATGGTTGGTGAGGTTTTTGTGCCAGCAGATGCTTTTTAGTACGCCTCATAAGTAAAAACTAACAAATTGATAACTCCTAAGTGTTAGTATTAAGATCTGTTTGATATTCAAATATTAGGTATAACACAATGAGTAGGCAAGATTTTGAGCAAGTCATCAGCCCTTTCTTCTGGGTCGAGCACGAAGATAGCGTTTCTGTATGTTTGAGCGATGTGGGTTCTTATAAAGCTGAAGTTTTTGCCACACGTGCCAACGAAGGGTTTGAAGGCAATGGTTATGATTGGGGAAGTTTAGCCACTGTATTCTTGCAAGAAAAATATCCAGAATGGCAAAATGTGATCAAATTCGATCCAGAAGGCAGTATGTTTGTGGCGTATTCATCAGATAAAAATGCCCTGAGTACTTTTACTGTGGCCTTTAAGCAAGCATGCGATGACCACAATTTGATAGTAGATTTATTTTCACGTGCTGAACTAGATTAACTAACGGTAATCGCTACGGTTATTTTCGATATGCCAACCCCACCGCGCCGCGTTCCACTTAATATCAAGCCGCCCACCAATAAAGCAGAACGGGGCGCTTTACTGTGGTCTATCCTCAAAAAGCTAGCCGTGTTTGCCGCGCCTTACAAAGCGTTAATTTTACTCACGTTGATATTAACGGTACTCGGCTCGTTTACCGCGCAGGTCAACGCTTTTGTATTGCGCTACACCGTAGACACCTTAACCGACATCGCTACCCTCACCGACCCTTGGGCGGCGGGTGGACGTATGCTAGGTATTATTAGTGCGGTGCTACTCATCAAAGAAGTATTGTCTATTTTTATCTCATTTGGGCAACGCTACTTTGGCGAAAGAATCCGCATCAATCTCTCAAGAGATTTATCTCAAAAGGTGGTTGAGCGTATTCTCACCTATCGCATGGCATTTTATACCAGTAGCAATAACGACAGCGGCAAACTACAAACCCGTATTGACTTAGGTGTCAGTAGCCTCACCAGCTTGGTACAGAACTTTTTTATTGACATGCTGCCGTTATTTGCCAGTGCCATTGTGTCACTCGTCATCATGTTTTCTACCAATTTTTGGGTAGGCATGGTTGGTCTTATCATTGTGCCCATTTATTTCTTTATCAGTCAAAAACAAGCCAACCGCCTGCAAGGATTTCGGCGGCAAATGCGTGGTTACCGCGAAACAAAAAGCGGGCTGGTTATCTCCTTAATTAACGCCATCAGCGTGGTCAAGTCTTTTGTACGCGAACCCATTGAAGCCCAAAAGCACTTGGCGATTCAAAAAGACATGACTGACAATCAGCTACGTATTCGTAGCATTGCTTTTATTTATGATGGCGTCAAAACCTTTATCGAACAGATTGGCGTGGTGATGATTATCTTACTCACGGCCTATTTTGTGCTAAAAGGCGAGATGACCATTGGTATGATTTTGTTTCATGTCATGCTGTTTCAAAATGTCGCCGCGCCCATTCGTCAGTTGCATCGCATTTACGATCAGATCAACAATGCACTAACCTATGCCGAAGGATTTTTTGATATTTTAGAAGACGACAAGCAAGTCGAGACGATTGGTGGCTTACCAAGTCAGCAGTTGCAAGGCCACATTGAGCTAAAAAACGTCGATTTTACTTATCCTAATGGTACCAAAGCCTTAAACGATGTCAGCTTTACCATTAAACCCAATCGTATTACCGCGCTAGTGGGTTTAAGCGGTGCTGGCAAGAGCACCATCATCAATCTGTTGGTTAAATTTTATGAGCCAGAAGCCGGTAGTATTTGCTTAGATGGTCATGATTTAGACGACTATGATACGCAAGCTTTACGACAGAAAATTGGCCTTGTGCTACAAAGCAACCATATTTTTTCGGGTACGATTGGTGAAAACATTCGTTATGGAGACATGAGTGCAACGGACGAAGATATCATTGCCGCTGCTAAAAAAGCGTCAATACATCAGCAAGTCATTGCCCTACCAAGTGGCTATGACAGCGAAGCCAAATCGCTGTCTGGTGGTCAGCAGCAGCGCATTGCACTGGCTAGGATGTTTTTGAAGGATCCGCCTATCGTATTTTTGGATGAACCAACCGCCAGTCTTGATGCCATTGCCAGTCAGCAAGTCAAAAAAAGCTTGGATTTGATCAAAAAAGATAGAACCGTAATTATTGTGTCGCACAATATTGCGCAGATTATTGATGCTGATGATTTGGTAGTGATAGAAAATGGCCAAGTAGTCGAGACAGGCACGCATGAGGAACTGTATAAACAACGTGGCAAGTACTTTGAGATTTTTAGCGCCATGTCTGACAGCTTGAATTTGGATAAGATCAGTCAAACGCTACATGGTTAGCAATGGTTAATACGTGCTTAAATCGTTATAATGATCCTTACTTAAAAAATTCTAGGGTCTATTGAACAGTCAAATAGCGATTAGCCGTACTAATGTTTGAATGTTTAATAGACCCTAATCGTTACTATAGTTAAAAGTCGCTATAGCCAAATCCAAATCAATCCGCTAAAAGCTGCTTCATTATGACCTGTAATTTTTCTGTTAAAACGTTCGATGAACTTACCTCGGTTGATCTTTATCATATTTTAAAAGCGCGCTCGCAAGTGTTTGTGGTCGAACAAAACTGCGCTTATCAAGATATGGATGAGCTGGATTTTGACTGTCTGCATCTGATCGCCCATCAAAATGAGACCCTGATCGCATATTGCCGAATCATTCCGCCTGAATTTAATAAGTTAAAATCTAACCTGTCGGTAGCCGACGCCGCACCGAGTGATACCTCTATGTCTGCGATTGGTCGCGTGCTGGTATTAGCAGAGCATCGAGGTGGCGGCTTAGCACGGGATATGATGAACCATGCTATTGCACATTGTCGTAAAAAATATGGCAAAAAACGCCCTATCATTATCTCTGCACAAGCCTACTTGCTAGATTTTTATCAGTCTTTAGGGTTTGTACCCGAAGGCGAACACTACCTCGAAGACAATATTGAGCATGTAAAAATGGTGCTACATGTGGTCAAAAAAGTGAAAGTAAAAAAAGAAAGCACAAGCTCTACTTCTACCACGAGTAAGATTCTCAGCTTTTTACTATTAATCATGTCAGCGTTATTCGTTTTAGGTTTACTGTACTTGATGACCTAAAGCAACGACTCGCTCATTTCTCACCGCTATACCGCTATCACCAAGAAATAGACTCTCCAGCCCAATCTACAAAACTGCCTGATTGTGCTGCCGTCATACCACTCAGTACTTCTAACAAGCATTCAGCACTATAGGCTGGCGAGAATAAATGTCCGTCAGCCACATTGCCTTGAAACGGCGCTGATAGTTGCGTGTTAACCGTTCCTGGCTGCATGACTACCACGCATACGTCCTTGAACGACCTACCCCATTCGATGCTTAGGTTTTTCATTCCCATATTGAGTGCAGCTTTACTCATCCGGTAGCTATACCAACCGCCCAATTGATTGTCACTGATACTACCCACTCGCGCTGATATCGTCGCAAAAACAGCGGGTACCTTGTTGCTGCGCTTAGCTTTTACCAGCAATGATTTCATATGCTTAGCAATCAGCAAACTGGCTAGAGCGTTTACTTGCATATTCTGTAAAAAGAAATCCGTCTCCATCTGGCGCAGGGCTTTCTCCGGTTGCTGCGTTTCAGTATGCAATAATCCCGCACAGTTAATGACCCAGTCGATATGATCCGTGTGCTGTTTGATGATGTCAGCCGCTTGTTCGATACTGCTCTCATCACAGACATCCATCGATATCCAGTGTAGATTGGCTGCTTCAAAATCAGGTAGGTTCTTATTATGAGTAGCAAAGACAAACGTGTCATGTGCTGTGTTGGCGGTTAGCTGCTCTATCATCGCCTTACCAATGCCACCTGTACCACCAATGATTAGATAGGTTTTATTATTCATGATGATTTTCCTGCTCTTATTATTTGAGTTTTTATTAGTTTTATAGTACTGAACATAGCTTATTTTGGCGTACGCTTAGGGTTTTTACCGTAATGAAAATGTTTAAAAGATGGGCACTTATGAATCATTCCTATTCGTTTATTGGCAAAATCATCAGCTTATGCCTAGTCTAGTGTAATCTTAGCGATTAATAGCCCTGATGTTTGAATGTTCAATAGACCCTATATATAGGCTACAATAACCAATTATTGCTATTTTACCTTAACGCTTTTATACGGATGTTATCGCATTATGCTATCACCCCAAGACCAATTAACTGAGTTGGTACGCACGCTTGAGACACAGCAGCATGTATTTGCCACTGACCCGCTACTCATCACGGAAAAGCTGCAAAATGAAGATGGCAAACCGATACAAAAGCTGCATCGCCGCGCTTCACGTATTGACAGTAATGGTGCACTGACACGAGTATTGGGTAAGATTGATGGCCGTATCAAAGGCATCATGGTCGTAATGAGTGTGGTGTGGTGCATCTCAGGATTTTTGGGCTTATTTACGCTACTACAGGCCAATGTGGTGAATTTCTTTTATGTGTTGGTTTGCTTATTAGGGTTTCATACTATTATGCTCTTAGGCTGGCTTGCCATGACTTTGGTTAATCAAGGTAAGCAATCATCCAATTGGTTCGCCAGTTTTGTCAGTCCCAGTTATCTGATACGTGGTAAGGATGATGTGACCAAGGCGGCTGTGAATTTGTACGAACGTCAATTACATCATAGCGGTATGTGCTGGTATCTTGGCAGGTTCAGCCATCAATTGTGGCTTGCGACATTGACAGGTATGTTATTGGCAATTGTGTTTTTGTTGATTGTGCGTCAGTACAGCTTTAGTTGGGAGTCGACACTATTATCTGATCAGGCGCTTATTACTTTGACTCAGATATTAGGCTGGCTACCTAGCATGGTGGGATTTGGGGTGCCGGACAGTGCGGCTATCGCACAGAGTCGATTGGTGACAGATGCTATGCCGCTATCTGTTGCGCGGCAATGGGCCGGACTACTAATCGGTAGCTTGCTGATGTATGGCATCGTACCACGAGCGCTTGCTTGGGGGGGGTGCGCCTTAATGTTTCGCCGAAAAAAAATGCGTTTAGATCTTAAACTGCCTTATTATCAGAAGATTTTGAGTTTTTGGCAACGCCAAGTGGTTGACGCCGATGACTTTAATGAGGCACCTACTCCTATCGCACCGAAAGCCACCGTGAGCGCTGGCAAGAAACTGGTTGCACTGCTTGAATACCCAACCGAGCAAGATAGCTGGTGGCAATCAGGTTTTGATAACACACTTGAGGGCGATGTGGAGAATTTTGGCATATTAGATGATCGTGATGATATGGCACGGTTAAAAACGTATCTAGACAATCATCCAGTACAAGTGTTACTCGGTATTCATAATAGAGCATTGCCTGACCGTGGCACATTACGCAAACTTGATCAGATTGCCAGTCATGCAAAAGAGGGACTGATTGTAAAACTACTGAACGACACGGGTCTGACTGTTGATGCTTCAGATTTGCATACGTCAGAATCACAGCAAGTAGAAAACCAAGGCCTTCGCTATCAGCAGTGGCAGACTGCGTTATCTGCACGAGAAATTGGTTTGGTCGATACAGATGCGTAGAGCAATTCACCTATCATCTACCTACCACCTACTAGTGCGGCTTAACGCTTAAGCATATCGATAATTAATATAAGATTTTATTATGAATAATGACAATAACACTCATGAAAGCAATAAAAACAATGATAAACCGGTTGGTCTTTTTGCAGATAAAGCGTATAAGGTGACACCTGATTCAAATGACTCAACACCTCACTCAAAAACTGCACCACTATCTGTATCTGATACACAATCACAGTCACATATAGCAGAGCAACCGACATTAGATAAGGAACAGCAAGCCGCTAAAAAAACCATCGCTAGTGGTGAGCCACTCAAACTAGCCGTTGTCGGTCACACCAATACAGGTAAGACCTCTATCCTGCGCACCTTATTACGCGACGTGTATTTTGGTGAAGTAAAAAACGAGGCCGCCACCACACGACATGTCGAACAGGCTCAGTTAACAGATAGCCAAACTGGCGAAGTACTAGTCGCACTATATGATACGCCTGGTCTAGAAGATGCCTCAGGGTTGATGGATTGGTTAGAGGATAATACCGCCAGTCGCCGTGATGGGATTGAGCGTTTGCAGCAGTTTTTGGCTGCGGATATTGCTCAAGGGACAAATGGTGGTGCTTCAGACAGCCATTTAGATAACCCTTTAGAGAATCATGCAGATAGCTATCATGCACAAAGCTATGACTATAGCCAAGAAGCCAAAGTGATTCGTCAGCTACTAGCAAGTGATATGGCTATCTATGTCGTCGATGCGCGCGAGCCAGTGCTGGGCAAATATAAAGACGAGCTGGCTATCTTGTCTTGGGCAGCCATTCCTGTCATGCCTGTCTTTAATTTCACCGACAGTCAGAATGCCAATATCGATGAATGGCAGACGATGCTGGCAAGACGAAATTTGCATATATCGACGCGTTTTGATTCAGTTGCTTTTGAATTCGAAGATGAGATGCGCCTATGGCAAAACTTAGCCACCATGCTCACCCATTCTGAGATGCTTGAGCAATTGATGCAACGTCGGACCGAAAACTGGGCACGGCTGAGTGACGAGGCAAATATCGTTATTGCTGACTTTTTGATCAATGTCGCAGCTTTTGTGCGTGAGATTAATGACAGCGACGATCCCATGCCAGTACTGACACAAATGCAGGAAGCCGTTCGACAGAGCGAACGTACCATGCAGCATAACTTGCTCAACTTATATAAGTTCTATGACAATGCTGTCGCTGCAACCCCACTGGAGCTACAAGCCTATCAACAAGACCCATTTGACCCTGAACTTCTCAAAAGCTATGGTATTCGTACGACTTCGGGCGCGGCCGCTGGTGCACTGTTGGGCTTAGGTGTTGATGCAGCCGCATTGGGTATGACGCTAGGCTTGGGTACAGCAATTGGTGGTATTGCCGGAGGGTTGTTGTCTAATACCAGTAGTATTGCTGATAGGATTACAGGGGTGAAGCGCTTATATATCGACCCTGCTACGTTGACACTACTGGCTACTCGAGCGATTGATTTACTGACCGCGTTGCGTCATCGTGGTCATGCAGCGACAGATGCGACCCAATTGATATATAACGGCGCAAAACATGATGATGAATCAAGCGAGAATGAAGACGATAATCTAGTGACGCCATGGCCAACCAACAAACTACCAAGCGAGTTAAAAAAAGCCCGTGGTAAGCCGCAATGGTCGTCACTTAGTAGTGGCAAGTCTGAGCAAGCGCAGCTATTACGAGCAGATATGGCGTGGTCGCTCTCGGCCAAATTACAGTCGTACAATCATGACTCGCCAAATTAAGCATAATTGATAATAAGTACATACGTTATTATTCAAAACCTAGAGTACTGGTTTCAGTAAAGCACTCAATGCATCAGTACCACGTACATCTGTCTGCTGTAGATAGATTGGATATAGCGGATACTTAGTAAAGCTTGTCTCTATATCTTGCATAATTTGCTGTTGTCTATCGGCACGCAGCTGCCAAAAGTTATCAGACTGAGTAGGTGTTATCAGCTGATTGATGACGATCGCTGCTGGCGTGAGTTTGCTGTCTTCTAACTGCTTGATCGCACGTCTGGTCTCAGCCAATGGCAATACATCTGCAGTCATAACCAACACAATAGCTGTTTGAGCACGGTCGTGAAGTAATGCTCCTGCTTGACGAAACAGCTGTTTGCGTTTTTCTAATACAGATACGGCTTGTTCCCAGCGGTCTGATTTTTTTGCTGCAAACGGATTTGCCACATCGTTCTTATCGTTTTTTTGATTGTGACTGTCTAAATGGTTTGCCACCGAGCGTAACTTAGACTGTCGTCGCTGCTGTGCAAGCAGTCCATCTGTCCACGCACCCATCATCTCTGGTAGTACCAATAACCGTAGAGTATGCCCTGTTGGTGCCGTATCAAAAATAATATGATCATAATCTGCATCTGCGGCGCTGACTAAGTGCTGACACATAGATTCAAGCATCGCAGCTTCCTGGGCACCTGGAGCTGATTTTGATAGCTGCAAATGCTCTCGAATCTTGGGCATCATATCTGGATTGGCATAGGCTGTAATAGTGCGCTCAACCTGTGCAAAATGCGCATCAACGATGATGTCTGGATTTAGCTCGATGGCATCTAAATAAGGTGACATCACTGTTTTTTCGTTGCTTAGGCGAACATTCAAAACATCGCCCAAACTATGTGCTGGATCAGTCGAGACAATTAAGGTCTTTTGCTGCTGGCTAGCATAGTAGCTAGCCAGTGCGGCGGCAGTCGTGGTCTTCCCTACGCCGCCTTTTCCACCGATAAATATAATCGGTTGTGTCTCTAACTGCTCTACCAATCCATGTAAAGGGTGTAACGCCATAGCTTTATCTCATTTTTCAATTAATTCTTATTTCTTTGTGCCCAATAAGTTATTAGCAGCAACCAACGTGGTCAAAGGGACATCTATCCATACCCATTCTAGTATGCCATTCGTGAAAATTTTCTAAAAATAGCGGCTGTAGCTCTAGTGTATAAAAGCTGGCAGGGTTATCGATACCTAAGCTTTCAGCAAACATGAGCAACATAAAAAAATCTTCTTCATCACGTGCCGCACGTGCCATCGTCTGGCGGTATGGCGCATGATAAAACTCATTTAGCCCATGCTTAAATCGCTGCCACCATGGTTGGTTGCTCTCTAACGGTTGAATGCTTTCTATCCCATTTGATATATTGTCATTTTCCATAATATGCTCGTATTTTACTTAGCTCTTATTATCTATAATGCCTATTTGAAACAAAAAACGCCAGCAATGGCTGCTAGCGTTTTTTATTGAACAGACATTTAATATGATTTAATGTTTAAACGTCACCGCCTTCACCTTTATGTAACGACCATTCTTTACGTAGTACAGACAAACTCTCAAAAGTCACTAAAATAGTAGCGACTAAGATAATAATATCCATAATAATAAGTAGCCAATTTCCATCGGTAAAGAAGGTTTTGAGCTGAATCAGTAGTGCAAATACGGTCATCACTAATAGGAACGACAACGGCGCTAATGTAAACCAGACAGGCTTGCCTTTACGTAACAAGATAACCGTTACAATCATTAAGGTTAACGCAGCCATTAGCTGATTGGTCGTACCAAATAGTGGCCAAATAATCATACCACCAGCACCATCGATACCACCAGCACCAAATGCTAGTAATAAACAGCTGCCCACTGCTAGTAATGTTGCGACGATACCTTTACTTAATGCAGGTAATTTGTAAATCTCACCAAATTCTTGGAAGATATAACGTTGTAAACGTACACCAGTATCCATCGTAGTACCAGCAAACAACGCTGCCATGACTGTCAGCATGGTCTGTGATAGCACCATATCAATACCTACGCCAGCACTCAGAATCGTTGCACCGCCATCGATAAAGGCGCCGATAGAGCCATCACCAAACTTTTGATAGACCGCTTGCCAATCACCAAGGGTAGCAAAGCCAGCAGTAGCCGCAAGGATTGCCCCAAGTGCTAGCATACCTTCGCCAAGTGCACCGAAATAACCAACGAAACGAACGTCTTCTTCTTTGTCAATCTGTTTAGAGGTCGTTCCTGTTGCCACCAAACCATGGAAACCAGATATGGCACCACAAGCAATCGTCACAAACAACAATGGTAGTAGTGAAGGTGTATCCATTGGTAATGAGGTATTGATCGCTGGTGCTACAATATCAGGAGTACCAATAAAGATAGCAGCATACAATAGAATTAAACCAACAAATAACTGTAAACCATTAATATAATCGCGAGGTTGCAGCAGCATCCATACTGGTAATAATGACGCTATCGCGGCATAGCTAAACAAGATAAGAATCCATACGGCGTTATCAGGTAACCCAAAAATAGTTTCAGGTAGCGCAATAGGAAATATAGTACCAAGATAGATAAGGCTGTATAAAGCAGTTACCCCAATAATTGATACCCAGACCAAATTCATTTTGTAGCGATAAATACACTGACCAATGATAAAGGCAACCACTAAGGCTCCCCAAACTGGCAATACAGCAGATGGTGTTTTAATCATCATATTAGCAATAGCCACGCCAAATACAGCATTGACCATTAGTAGTAATAAGAAGATGACAACCATCATCAAACTGCGGACACGGGTGCCCATGACAGTACCTGCAATAGAGCCAATCGACTGACCTCTGTTGCGCATACTTGCCCAAATAGCTGACATATCGTGTACACCAGCCATAAAAATAGTACCGAACACCACCCAAAGGACGGCAGGTACCCAACCCCAGATAACCGCAATGGCAGGACCAATAATTGGTGCAGCTCCTGCTACTGAAGTGAAATGGTGTCCCCATAATACATATTTATTAGTAGGGACATAATCTATACCGTCTTTCATGGTATGAGCTGGCGTAGGACGACTGCTGTCCAATGCTAAAATTTTTGTGGCAATAAATTTTGAATAAAATACGTAACCGCAGAGCATAGCGGCAACGCCAAATAGTAGTACAATAGCACTATTCATCTTATCTCTCCTTAGACAAGTAGAAAATCACCTTATGAGTTCAAGCTTTTTAAATCAAAATATATAAAATATAATAGATTAGGGTGCAGCGAGTAAATCGGCCGACCCATTAGCAGGCAGATAATAGCGATATTTTAATGTGATTGCTACCTACAAAACCTATATTTTACAATTAGAGAAAGTTACTCATTTATATACAACCTATTAAACCTTGGATTAGGGGCTGTTATAGATTTTTTCAAAGATAGTTATTCTTCAATAGAATGACGTGCTTAATGAAAGCGATACCGTCGATCAGGAATCGACAACACAAATAAAGGAAGCATAATGGCGCATTATTTTGGATTCATACCTTCAGATAAATTAAAAGCAGCCATTGCTGAGGCTGAACAAGTGATTGCATCAAATGAGACAGTCGCTTATTACCCTTACCGTGATGCACTTACCCATCAGACCGCACGAGATTTGATTGATAGTTTATTGGTCGGGTTGGTTGAAATTACGCCAAACCCTGAACGCAAAGCTTCTATGCAAAAAATAGTTGCTACTGTTGAAAAAACAGCAGATACACTACTTAATGTGTTGCTTGGTAAAGAAAATAACGAAGAAGTGCTTCCTAGTTTTCATTTTTTGAGAGAGCGAGCCACATTTATTGATAATGAAGGCGTTATGCGGGTAGGCTTTAAACTGTCCGAAACAGATGCCGAAACCATCACTAAAGGTTTTTCTGCTATCACTCCTGAGCATGTAGACATGCCTTTGTTTCGAGCAGCACTTGAAACAATGAATGACCAAACCCTGACGCACTTTATCAGCAACTACGCTGAAACCTTGAAGCTAGGTATCATTAAACGCAAATCAGTACCAGTCGCCAAGGCTGCGATTGACAAAGGTATGAGGATTGCACTTCATAAGCTACTACCAGATCTGCCTGACAGCTCATTAAATCGTTTGGCGAACTACTACCGCCCTTTCATCGTAGAAAAGCCAGAATGAGCATTAAAATTTAATTAATTTTGTCTCAACAGTCACATGCTATTGGGAAATTTTTTTTAAATTTGCTAAAATAAGCGGCACTTTTTACCGAAGGCGCATCCGATGACCCAAATCAGTAACCAAGAAATAGAAAAAACATTACGTAACTCAGATTGCCTTATAAGTAGTATCGAAGTTGCTGCTGCTTACGAACGTCTTGCCGCACAACTTAATCTACATTATGCTGGTTTAAACCCTATCGTCATGGTTGTGATGAATGGCGGACTCATTCCAGCAGGTCAATTACTGACGCATTTGACTTTCTATCATCGCATGCATTACATCCATGCGACACGTTATCGTGATAACGAAGGTACAAACGAGCTAGACTGGAAGTTTAAGCCAGATGTTGATATCACGGGTGAGCATGTATTGCTGATTGATGATATTTTTGATGAAGGCATTACCCTAAAAACAGTCGTTGAAGAATTAGGAAAAGAAAAACCATTATCGCTTGAATGTTGTGTTTTGCTGAATAAAGAACATGATCGTAAAGTTAAAGGTTTTGATGTTGATTTTGTCGGTATCAATGTCGCAGACCGTTATGTCTATGGTTGTGGCATGGACTTCCATGGTTACTTACGCCACTTGCCAGGTATTTATGCTATCAAAGAAGATAAAGTTTAAGTCCCATACTTAATGACTTATACTTATTGACTTAAGAGCATTTAGGTCCTAAAAAAGCATCCAAATTGGATGCTTTTTTATTACTTGAGAGTTATGCCTTGTTGATTTTATTACTCATACAGTATTTATATTCGTATAAACTATTTCATCGATTTTTTAGCATGGTATAAAATTAAGACAATTGTAATCCTATTTTTCAGACAGTTATAGTCAGTCCTAAATAAAAGAGGTACAACTACGCGATATGGGTTACGTTTTTCTTGCTTGCTGTGCCTGCTCAGACAGAGGCGGCGCAAAATGTAACCCGTATCGCTGTATTTATTTTATAGTGAATCAACTATACCTATCATGTATATCAAAATACAATTTAGTCAAGTTTAGCAAACTGTAATGCTAATCCAGTATGGCGTTCAGTGGGTGTTTGTACCGCTTTTTCTAACGCATGCTTGGTGCTATATATTGTCACCTGTCTTTTCGCTCGTGTGACTGCTGTATAAATTAGCTCTTTGCTTAACAACCTTGTATGACTATTATCAAACGTGATCGCTACATGGTCAAATTCTGACCCTTGCGATTTATGAATGGTCATTGCATATGCAGTCGCAACCAGTTCTTCATTTAGCAAATTGACAGCGATGCCCTGTGTTCTATTTTCAAAAAACACTTCTAATTTGTTCATATTATCTTGAGTTTGCAAACAAAAACCAATATCACCATTAAACAACCCAAGCTCATAATTGTTTTGTAACACCATAACTGGCCTACCATGGAACCATATGTTTTGCCCTAAAGGTAGTTTTAACTCAGCTAAATGCCATTGAGTTAGGTAATTATTGATATAGTGATCACCCCACTCTCCGTTGTGGCCAGCACTTAAAATTCTAAATTGATTAAAAGTGTTCATTAATGATGCAATTGTATTTTTTACTTTTTCTGGTACAGATTTTTCTATTGGTATTTCTAGAAGATTTTTAATTTTACTTATATATTTTTGGTAATTCAGAGCTATTTTTTTAATAATTTTTTCATTGCTTAGGCTATTTTTTGTTGTATTATCTGATAATGCTTGCTGAGTATTAACGTATTGAAACCTTAACGCATCATCATTTTTTAACAACTGCCAAATGACTTTAGTGTCTACAGTTGACTGGTTTATTTGATACGCAAGCTTACCAATGCCAGAGTCGGCACTAAAACGGCGGCTTTCAGTCAGCTGTGCATGAATAGATTGCAATAACGGAATATGGCATAGATCAGCCAATACTGCGCCTGCATCTACTGCTGCTAACTGGTTTGCGTCACCTAATAATATCAGTCTAGCACCTGGTTTCACCGCACTCACAAGGTAGTTTGCTAGCTCTACCCCTAACATAGAGGCTTCATCTACAATAATAATATCTTCGCCAAGCGGGTTGTTGGCATGATAACGAGGACTACCCGTACGCCCAATACCAAGCAAGCGATGAATGGTTTTTGCTTCTTGTAGCTGTAATGTTACATTTGCCGCATCCAAAGCTGCCTGTAAAGACTCTTGCATACGTTGAGCGGCCTTTCCAGTTGGGGCAGCTAACGCTAAGCTTGCGCTGTCTGTACTAAACTTAATAGGCTCATGCTCACCTACCCCGCTGTCTGCTGCTTGTTGCAAGGCTATGACTAACTGCGCCACTGTATAGGTTTTACCTGTACCTGGGCCACCAGTAATAATACTAAAGGCATGGTGATTGGCTACATTAATAGCCATCACTTGCTGAGGATTAAGGTTATCTGGCATGGTGATGGCTAATGGGGTTATCGGTTGATTCAAAATAGTATGAATGTGTTTCGCTAAATTAAACTCTGCTTGCCATGCGCGGTGTAGCCAAAAGATTATTGATTTAGCTGCGTTATTTTGTTCGTGGATAATCTGATAAATAATAGGTTGATTATTTTTGCTTAGGCTATTTTGACTGTTATCATTTATATTGTTAGTACTTATCTCTGTATTAACGGTGGCAAACAGCGAATGTGCTTTAATTAAGCCAATAAAAGCAGCCAAATCTGTATTTTTTAAACGTTGATAAAGCGCGGCTATCATATCAAAGCGCTTGGCTAGTATCTCCTTTTCGTGATTGGTGAGTGCTAGTTGCGTCCATAACTGGGCGCGTTTGGCAAATAAAGTGTCTAGCAAATCAAACAGGGATGGCTCTTCTATCAACGCTGCCACTATCTGTTCGTCTGTGGCTGTCGTTGTGGCTTGCGTATCTACTGCGTTCATATTTAGGTGAGTCACCGTTTGGGTATCAATCAATGCTAAAACAGGCATGGCCAGCATCTCTAACAGCTGCTGCTGCCACGCATATAACGTGACCAACTCACCACTCACCCGCCCTTGTTGTGGCTGTTCATGCTCAGCTACGCTAACCGTTAATACGGTGTGCCCTTCTTCTAAGTGGGCGGCTAGCATGACAAACAAAGCAGCAAATAAGGCGCTGTCGTTGGTTGAATCGACTGGTTTTGCGTTGCTATCAGTATTGATAGCAGTATTGCCATAAAAGTTGGCCGTGCTATATGCCGCATGCGTTTGCTGACGGCGTAGCAATATATAATCGCTAATATTACTGGCCCAGCTTTCTTGTGAGCCGATGGCAGCGTTGCTTTTATGGTTATTATTATTCATGTGCGTTTGTCTCTGTTTTATGGCTTAATGCGACTTATTTGATATCCAATTCATGCGATCAAGCTGACTAATCTGGCAAGCCAAACAGCGCATCTAACCCTTTAATAAAATCTATTGGAATGTCCCACGTCACTAGACCATAACGGTTATGGCTGCCCTCACCTATCAAGCTGCTGTCAGTGTTAGTCTTATTGGTAGTAGTGTTCATATCGTCACTTACGTTATCCCTGTTTGCGTTTGCATCATACACACCCCGTAAAAACACATATTCTACAGCTCCAAGGTATTTATGTTCATTGCCTACATAGTCGCTTATTCTTATGGCAAGAAACCGATGCAATGCCACTTGATAAATCGCGGCTTGTAGCCAATACCCCGCTTTTGACATTGTTTGTTTAAGATTTTTTTCACTATAATTGCTTAGGCTATTTCCTAAAAAGTTACTTTTATAATCAACCACGTAATACTTGCCCGCATACTCATATACCAAATCAATCTCACCGCGTAAATAGCGATACAGATGGTTTTTGTTTTGTGCGATCAGGCTAATGTGTTTGTCTTTATCATCAGGTAAATACTGCTCAAAGAGCTTGTTAATATCTTGCGCTCTAAAAGTTTCTGACAACCCCATATTAAACTCTAGCTCAGCAAACCGCCGTGTGGCATCAATAGTATATAAAGGCTGATTTGATGCCAATAGCGGCGCATGTAACACCTCTTCAATCCAGCCAATTAATGCCTCGTGCTTACTTGCATCAATAGAATCTGTGTTTATAGGCCGGCCACCTGCCTTATTTTTGGCTTGTAATATGCGGCTTTGCTGATCAAAACTACTATAAGCCAGTGGCAACTGATAGCTGCTGATAGCCCTATCAATCACCTGAGACCACTGTGATTTTTGATTAAAATCAATTTTTTCAAATATCTCGTGCAAAAACGTACCGGCATTGGCCCCTTTTACAAAGGTAAAACGAATATCCTCTGCGGTTTTAACGCTCATCTCACCGGCTGATAAGATTGGTAACGCTGAGGGGTCTGTTATATCAATGTCGATAGCGTCATCAATACGCTCATCTATCACTGCCATGGCTTGCATAGAGTCGTCAAGCTGACGAGCTAAAGCGGTAAAACTGGTTTTGGCCCAACCATAAAAGTAATTGATTTTCATAATGTCCGAAAACGCAGCGTACTCAATCATCTCGGTTGTGGGTTGATTGGCAGTTAAGGCAGCAGTGGTATGCGCGGTATTAGTATTGCCTGTTAAGCCGACCGCACTCGCATCATGATTGGGGTTTTTATGATAAAACGCATCCACATTATGCGCGCGTATCATGCCAATAGTGCCTTTGAGTCTATCGGGTAATTCAAACTTTGGTTCTGGTGAGTTAAACCAATAAAACACCGGTTTACGCTTCATATCTTTTATGTTGTTAGGGTCTCGCAATACTATATATAACTGCTCACTGGCACGTGTAAAGGCCACGTAGCCAAGGCGACGTAACTCATCAAATCCTTCTTTTGTCTCTATCTCGGTGTAGTAGTCCTCTGTAGTCGCAGAGCCTTGCACAGGTGAGAAACGGCGTTGATTACCCGTTGATTGATTTTCTATCGATTGCTGAGCTAACGCTGAGGGCGCTTGTTGCGCGTTATATAGGTACAAGCCATACTTCTCATTATTGCCCGATTTTCTACTGGCATCGCCCATCCCTAATACATAGACAATCGGAAACTCAAGCCCTTTTGATTTGTGAATGGTCATCAGCTGTACGCCAGACTCTGTCGGCAAGGGATATTGTTTGGCCCAGTCACTATTGGGTGCGGCGTCTATATGTTGCCTAAACCACGCCAACAGTTCATGCTCGCCCATTCCCATGCCGTATTGTGCCAACACATCCATAATGTGGCGCAAATCCATGATATGGCGGTCGCCTTCTGGATGCGCCGCTAGTGCTTGCCATACACCTTGTGGCTGTACAGGGCTTTCATCTAACAGATAATGTAATGCTGACAAAACACCAAAGTGTTGCCAGCGCTGTGCGGCTTCTTTGAGATAGGTAATAAAATCTTGATAGCTTTTTTCACTATTAGCCGCCTTGATATTCACTGCTTTTTTATTAACGACACTAGGGGCATTATGTGGTGCCACACCCGATTCATGGGTGCGCATCATGGCTTTGATGTCTTTAATGCTTAGGCCATACAGATGACTGGTCAGCACCCGATTAATCATATCGTGACGATACGGGTACAGCATGGCACTTAACAGCGCCGCGACATCCTCTGCCATGATGGTTTCAAAAATACTGACATCGCTGGTGGTCAAGGTTGGCACATTAAGCTTGACTAATTCATCTTCAACCCGTTTTAAGTCTTTTTTGGTACGTGCCAGCACACCAATATCGCTAGGCTGAATCGGTTTGCCTTTTAAGGTTTGTCCAGTATTGAGTACAGTCGCAATATGACGTGCTGTGACCTCAAATTCATCATACTCAAGCGTTTTGTCTTTATCGTATGGCAAATGCAATACGCTCACCGGCTGGGCAGAGAGCACGTCGGTCACTAAGGGGCTACTGAGCAAGTTTGGCGTATGATACCAAGACAGCTGGTTGTCTGGCTTGGCCGCTTTGATATATTGGTAATAAATACCCGTACCAAGTTGCGACAGATGGTTATTGGCCGTTGCTGCCGTTGGCATTCCAAACCAGCAATTAAGCGCCTCAATCAAGCTTTCGTTTGAACGACGGTTGATATCTAGCGTCCAAAGGCTGCTGTTATCAAACTGGGCTTTCATGTAGTTATAGTTCGCTACGTCACCACCACGAAACCCATAGATTGCTTGCTTTGGGTCACCAACCAATAATAAAAACTCATGGCTGGGTTTTTTAGTCGCTGAGCTTGTATTATTATCAGCAACTTTGGACTTTTTCTTCGGCAGATAGATGCTTTCAATCATCATGGCCTGCTCACCATTAATATCTTGTGATTCGTCAATTAACGCCACTGGGTAATGGTGACGGATATAACGTGCCAGCTTTTCGCCTTGCTTGCCTGTTAACGCTTGGTTTAAGCGCACCATCTGTAAGCTAAAAGTCGTCTCGCCGCGCTCTTCTAAAATTACTGGCAATCGGTTGCGTACTGCGAGTACGATGTGGCGATTAAGATTGGCCAGCACTAATAAAATATGCTGATTGAGCCCATCAACCATATCTAACAGCGTCATTAACTTACTAATGGTTTCTAACGCAAACAGAGCCTGATGCTCTTTCTCTTTATTTTTATTAAAGTTCTTAATTTTTCCATCTTCGTTTGGGTATCTGGCATCTTGTAAAGACGTAATAATCTTTTTCTCACGATCGTTTAAATAACCAGTAAATGCCAGTTGATGTTCGGCTATTTTTTGATGCACATCAACAATGGCATCAAACTGTTTCAATAAATTAGAGTTTCCGTTAAATCCTTGAGACTTTCTATAATCAAGATTTAAATATGGCTGGATATCCGCTAGATCCAACTGAGAAAAATCATTGATTAGCTTTTCATAGCCATCAAAATCAAAGCCTTGATCTAATTTTACCTCATCAATCGGTGCAGAGATAAAGTTAAGCGAGCGCGTCACATATTTTTTATGATCGCTAACCGCCGTTAGCTTGCCTTGCTGATCTAGCAACGCATACAGTTTTGGCTGCTCGTGATATAGCCTACTTTGAAATTGACGCAACTCATCATGCACGATACTGTCAGTCACCTGCTCAATGCTGCTGTCTTCAATAATATCCATGCCTTGCTGATGACCAGTTTCGCTACTGTATTCCATCAACCACTTTTGAGCCAAGCTATCGAGCGTGCCCACAAACAGTTTATCTAGCGTGGTTAACACCAGTGCGGTACGACGAATAGCATCCGACATTGGATAGCTGTATACATGATCTAGCAAATACCCAACCAAATGCAGATTAATAGGATCTTGCATGATGCCATCTAAGCGCACATATTTGGCTTGCTCGATCAACCACGCTTCACGCGCTGTTTTTGCCTGCTTGCGTTTTTCTGCCGCTATTTGTTTTACTTGTTCGTACTCATAAGCCAAGTCTTGATTAAGCTCGCTCGTATCTGCATCCGTATCTATTTGAATTGCCGCATCAATGTCAGAATCCGTATTGATATTGGTATCAACCGTCTCATCTTTGCTATTGGTGCCATGTTTGTCTTTTTCCGCCTTACCAGTATCAGGCATCACCTGTAATATATCAGGGTATAAGGCCTCTTTATTATCAAGGTCGGCGCTCAAACTATTGACCCATTGTATGATCTGATAAAACTCTACCAAACGATCGTGGATACGCTGACGCATCTCGGCAGCAGCAGCGCGGGTAAAAGTTGTGGCAATGATTTGCTCAGGCGCGCGCTTTGCTTCAATCAGCAAACGCAGCACAATACCCGTAAGCGTCCATGTTTTACCCGTACCAGCTGACGCCTCAATCAAATGCCGTCCCATCAAATCAACATCAACCGCTGGTACAACAGCTTTAGACTCAGTCTCAGTTTCACTCTCAGCCATAGCGACACTCACATCTATATTTTCAGAAGGATGAACAGACGCACCAAACAAATCATCTGATTCACTTGGGCGCTGTAAATGTGTGTGTTCATCTGATAAATACGGCAATTTAGCAGCATCTATACTGTTGGAGTCGGTAAAGTCTGTCATATGGTCATATACTTTCAATTATTATCTATTAAATCAACAGGCTAAAAAACGGTCTGCTAGCTAGCCGTCCAAACTCTCTAATGCGGCAAACATTGGCGCGTATAGTGGTTTTGCCAAGCTAGTCAATGCAGTAGATAAGGCCTTAAAGGCATCTTGATCACGTAATACATACTGCCAAATAGCATGCTGCGAGCAAGTATCATATACCGACTCTACGTGAAATCCAGGTCGCAGCCAATCTGAAAAGTCAGCTCGTTTTGGCCAATAGATAACACCTTCTTCCATTTTTGAGCACTTACCAAGATAGCTAAGCGCATATCCGGGTAATAACGTAATGGGTACTTGACCCGATAAATTAGAAAAAATAGCCCACTTTATCATCTCAACAATCGCGTCTTCATACACAATTGGATTTAGTTTAAATGCAATTACTTTGTCATATTCTTTGATCTGTGAGCTGGGCTTATTAAAGCGCCAGATACTCACGCCATCATTTAATGCCACTTGATCAGCAGTGGTGCGGCGAGCTATTTGCCAATACAAATGCGACAGCCAAAACTTGAGTAAATGTTTGGAGCTGGCTGAGTTGGGTAATATATTTAACCACTGCTTAGGGGACTGCTCGGCATATGCCTTGCCTGCTAACATTTCTGCCGATGCCGATACAGGCACTAAGCCTTTTATCTTAACCAATGTCGGTAACCGCTTGAGCAGTGACGCGCTGTCGGCATTAATGTCAGTATGGTTTAGTACAGCCGCCAGCTCTATCTGTACAGGATGCTCAGTGGTTGGCGTTAGTAACTGCAAACCATTTGTATGATCTGCTACATCAGCAGAGCCATTAGCAACCAGTTGTTCTTTAAACTCCATGCATTGCTGTTGCAGTTTTTGTTGTTGATTGGGAATCGTAGTTTGACGCGCCACACCTGCCGGTATAATACTTTGGTACATTAATAATTGGCTGTTTTTATCGGCACTGTTATTAACACTGCTATCAACGCTATTGTCAGCCGTATTTTTATCATCAGTGTTATTAGTAGTAGCATGAGAAGCCAAGCTGTTAATCAAATACTCTTTGATGTGGTAGGTGGTCAAGTTGTTTAAAAACAAAGGCTCTTGAGGCGCCATCGCTTCTTCGCCTTGTACCACATGAACCTTTTGATTACGTAAAAAAGCTTTGGCAGGATGGCGCACTTGGTAAACCAATACACCCTCTACATCTATTTCATGAATATCAAACAATGATTGGGTAAGCGCTGTGGTCGCCTCGCCTGTCTTACTGCTATCGCGTGAATCACTTGCGCCATCTAGCGCCAGTAGCTCAGCCAATACATCTAAGGTCTGCGCATCTGCCTGACCAAGCACACCTAACTCTGTACCTAACACCTGAGCAATTGCCTCGTACTGTGTTTTAGTGGGCAGGCCAACCAGTGGCGCATGCTCGCTAGATACTCGGGACGTTAGTGTGTCAAACACAGCCTGCCAAAGCGGCGCAGGTGGAAACTGCTTTTTTTGTGCCAGTTTGGTTTTGCGCATGGCCTTACTCAAAATAGCATCCAGCTCATCAACGCGCTCAGCCAAGTGATTATCTGACGTATGGTTTTCGGCTTGTTCATCAGCAGTATTATCAGCTGCCATAGCCGTGTTGATATCCATTTCGATATCGGTTTCAAACAAACTTTTGTGAAATGGCAAAGCAGGATGCTCTGTCACTAACCACTGCTTAATCAATTTTGGCAAATAACGCTTTAGTGTGTCGGTAGCTGAGTCAATATTGTTGGGTAAATCTAACGTTTCAAGCGAGTTGACTTGCCACTGTACCTCTCCTTGCAAGAACTGTAACAACTCACTGACTGGGTTGGCAGGCAGGTGCTCATGCGTGTCTGTTAAACTTTGACCGTTATAAAATATCCAGCACGCACTCCGCGCGCACAGCAGCGCATCTAAAAACGCGCCATTATCATCATCCTCACTCACCCTATCACCACGACGAGCGATGGCGGCTTTCATCAAATCGTAGCGGTTATCGCGGTCTTGTGCAGGAAACTCCGACAAATTCATGTTAAGCATCACCACCAAGTTAAAAGGCACGTTTCTAAGTGCGCCAAATCGGCCAAAAGTAATCACACCTGTGGGTTCGGCACTGACCTGCTGACTCTCAAGCTCCACCTCGATACTATCTAACATAAAGCTGAGCTTAAGCGGTAGCTGCTCTACTCCTGCCAGCCGTTGCTCAATCTCTGTGCTGCTACTATCGCCACTTGAGTATTGCTTATAATGGCGGTTGGCGCGTAAGCTAGATTTAAAGCCGTTCATGGCGTTATAGATAGCGCGCATGGTACGGGTTTGATCAACATCTCCAAAGTAGCGATGAATGACTTGGCTCTCAATTTGGTCGAGCCAGTCTTCTGCTTTCATTTTTTGCATATAATCGCTACGGCGGGCCGCTAAACCTGCATAAATACGGCAAAGAGCCTCCACAATCATGGCATCGTTTAAGCTCACTTGAGACAGCGGTATGCTACGCTCTGGTAAGGCGGTGCTTGGCCACTCATCTTGACTTATAGGATACAAGCAATCGCTCAAACTGGCCTCTGGCATCACCAAGCCCAAAGTCAGTTTATCTAACGCTTGTGCAAAGCTAAAACGGTAGTCATAGTCATTGCCATCTAGTGTTTGTTTAAGGTGACCCTCATCAAAACCGCGAATAAATCCAGCCTCTACCAATAAATCACAACCGCGGCTCATTTGTTCATGGGTCAAGCCAAAGCTTTCAAACAAAGGCGGCAGCATCAGCCAGTCCAACACCTCAGCGGCTTCAAAGCGGGCGCTGTGGCTACCCAATAATTTATAAAAACCAATAATGGCATCCCATAACTGACGAATATCGGCATCCACCACACCCGTGACTTTAGCTGGCAGAGTCAAGCCGTCTTGCCCTTTACCACTGACAAAAATTGAGCTGATCAGCGCATGGTGACGCTCTACATCAGGTAGTAGTACAACAATGTCAGATATATGGCGTTTTTTTTCGTTAGCTGGAACTGGCTCATTAAGCCAGCGTCCAATCATAATGCGCAGTACTTCGAGCTGACGCTGTAAACTGTGACACGAATGAATACTTAGGCTATTGTCTTGCGAAGACATCGCCCAAAAACGCTCTTTCTCAAAACGTTTGTTTTCAAGTGCGGCATCTTCATACCATGGTGTTGCTTGCAGATCGTTCTCATCCTCAAGCCCTATTTGTTGGCTCACTACCTGAGAAACTTTTGCCGCCGCAGTTTGCTGAGTAGCCGTTTCATCAAGCATCAACACATCGTTTTGCAAGCGCCTTAATAAACTTGGGCTATTTTGCATACCGTTAAGCGCATCACTGCTATTGGTAGCATCAGTCAGCTTATGGTTGATACCCATAGATAACGTATCATTAAAATTATCTTGCCACTCTACAAGTACGTTTTGATCAGACGTATCTTGGTATTGCTCATTACCTGACAAATTGGCAAGCATGGCAAACGTATCACGTGACTGTTTACCCAAACGCGACAGCAAGCTATGGCCATAATCCCGTAAAAACACACTTTCTGGGTTGATGATTTGTTGGCGCTGTAACCACGATTTATCGACAATATCAGCCCAAAATAACTTTGATGGGTTGTAGTGCAGCAGGGTAATATCCATGTATTCTGATAACTGCTGCAAAAAATCCAGCTCAGTTTGTGGTAATTGCTGAATGGTAAAAATACGCAGTACTTTAGGCAACTGAGCACGCTCATCTGCCTTGTTGCCTTTTAGCGCTGACCAAAAAGTTTTTTCGAGCGCCACACGGTGTAAGTGCACATCGGCAAAAAGCTGTAACCATAAAAACCGCTGCGCTGCTTCTAGCTCAGCATAATGCGCCACCAACCAATCAGGCGTGGCGCGAGCATACTTATCAAAGCGCAGTGATAACGCGTCTTTATTGGCTAGCATTTCCTCAATATTGAGCGGCTTGTTATCTGACCAATGTGCCAACCAATCTTCACGGTGGGTTAAGTAACGGTTAAACACCCGCGCCAAATCACTTGCCAACTGCCAAATACGCGCATCCTGTTGCGCCTTATCTTGTGATCCATTGACTTGCTGACTGTTTTGTTTTGGCGCATCAATTAAAGATGACAATAGTGGGTAAACAGCGTGTTTTTCATCTTTTATAATAGCGTCTTGATAATAGGTCAAATATCCAAATAACCGCCACTGCATGACTGTCGGGGACAACACCGCAACGTCAGGTACATTTAGGGTTTTAGCAGAGTGGTCTGCTTGTAATAAATACGTATTATGGCGGCTCAGCACATCTTGCATGAGCGTCCACTGATACTGACCCCAAAACTTAGTACGTACCAAGGTGCTGATTCCAGCACGGCTGGCAATGGTTTTATCCAACCAATCGCCCAACACCATTGAGGGTACAATGACAATAAAAGGCGCAAAAACCGACTGGTTTTTTGACTGATATTGTACAAGCAACTCATCGACAAGGTTTTCGGTACGGTGTGATTGAATAATGGTAAACATAGACAATAATCTGATTGGGATGAGAAAGAGGCAAAACGATCATTTGAATACCTTGATATCCAAATGACAATGTATGTTAAATTTTAAAAAATAGGTGTTTTGTAATCAAACACTTAACACTTCAAAGTTTATCAATAACAACTTAAACAAATTCAGTCTGATCACTGTGATTCATTTTGGCATGATAATTGCTCTAACTATATTAAGGCGATATTTAAATAGCTTGCGTATACAAACTGACAATTTAGTGTGCCACTGATGACCATTTTTTGCCAGTTAAGATATTTACGTTACTATAATTCACGACATTTAATGTCGCGCTTATATCGTTTATTTTTATATAAGAAAAACATTATAACTTATACAACCTTAATCCTTTTTATTAATAAG